>JBNKLG010000029.1:0-28016 GCA_050292235.1 Sedimenticolaceae bacterium
CAGGGTCCAGCCCATGCCGGCCAGTCCAGCACCGCCCTGGCTGTTGTAACTCAGGGTCAGGGCCGGTTCCATCCCCGCTGTGCCCGGCGGCACTTCGATCGGGATGTTGTAGGTGGCTGCACCCTTCTCTGCAGAGAAGGTGCCTGCGATGGAGCCAATGTGGGTGAGGGCCTCGGCCGATAGGCTGCTGACCAGCAACATGAGGCCCGCAATAACGCGTGGCCGGGACCCCCGGCCCCAACCCAAGGTGTGTTTCCCCATGGAAATAGATCCTTAAAATTTAAATCGATTTAGTCTTTATTGTTCTGATAAACGCCCAAGCCGGGCCTCTAAGGCGTTGATCTGCTCCCGGCTGGTCTGGGTGCGATCACTCAGGATCCGTTCAGATGGTTCGATGCCTGCGCTGGTAATTTAATGCCAACAGTTAAAAAATACAAATCCGCCAAACCATCCTTACCCCAACCCCAACACATCCTACATGTCATACAGTCCCTGATTACGATCCGCCAGGCAGCACGCATGGCGCCACCCGCAAAAGTCATGCGGGGAAGCCTTATGGGCAATCTCCATGTGCAGGGCGGTGTCGGATGGGACGTCTACCTTGTGACGATGATGGGCCTCGATGGTCTCGCAGCGACAATCCATAAAAATCCCCGCACGGCCCGAGAGGCAGAGCAATCTACGCCAAACAACTGGGCAGGGTGGAGCCGCCTTTTGGCAATATCCGACATCACAAACGATAAATTCGATAGACTTGTTAGGCGTATAAATGGAGCAAAGCTGAATGCAAATTGACAACATGTCATCTGAAAGACTTAGCACGCTACGTTTTCCTCTGATAATTGGGGTGGTTTTCATTCATGCGTATGGCACAGAAGTCGGACTGTCAAATGGCACTGTTGGGGTAGCAAATACAGGGTATTGGGTCGATTTTTGCCGTGACCTTGTTTCCCAAGGTATCGCTCGCGTGGCTGTGCCTCTATTTTTTCTCATGTCTGGATACTTCTTTTTTTTAGAATTTTCCTTTTCTGTAGAAAATTATAGAAAAAAAGTAAAATCTCGACTAAAGACACTTCTTATTCCATTTTTGTTCTGGAATATCGCTACTCTCTTTCTGATAGGCCTGGCGCAATACCTGCCTGCAACCCAACCATTCTTTTCTGGAGAAAATGCCCCAATATCTACATTCGATATGTTTGACTATGTTAATGCAATATTTGGGATTGACAGTCATCCAATTTCATATCAGTTTTGGTTTATAAGAGATTTAATGGTAATGGTCTTGGTTGCACCTGCGATCTATCTACTTATTAATAAAGCACCAAAGGTATTTCTCTTGGCGCTATTGTTACTATGGTTGCTAAATGTGTGGCCTATTTATATTCCGTCTGCGGCTGCATTTGCATTTTTTTATGCAGGCGCCTACTTTGCACACTCAAATACCAGCTTATTTGCACTCGATCAATTCGGGCCTTCAATTCTATCTACTTACCTGGCCGTTCTTTTGATTGACACGACAACAAAGAATCATATATTTAATAACTATATACACAACATTGGAATACTCCTCGGAGTTAGCTCAGCATTATATGTTACAAAAGCAATAGCAGAATCAACTTATTTGAAAAAGTTTTTGTTGTGGGCCAGTGGTTGCAGTTTCTTTGTGTTTGCTGTTCATGAACCACTCCTAACTGTGATAAGAAAATTAAGTTATAAAGTGCTTCAGCCCAGCAATGACCTAACTGTTCTTTTATTGTATTTTTTTATTCCGGTTTTTGTAATCATCTGCTCTGTACTTCTGTATATAAGCATGAAATCAATCACACCAAAGTTCTTGAGTGGGATATCAGGTGGAAGATGACACCCAGGCGTCCAATCGGCGCCACGACCGGGCTGGGTATTTGTTTCAGGGGTGCTTTAAAGGGATTTCAGTTGATAACGAAAACCTGTTCAGATGAGTTTCTCCCACTGCGTCTGGCAGCAGCCAGGCAACGCTAGTGGAACAAGTGCGGACTGGCAGAGCCCAGCTCCGGCCTCCGGTCCAGAGGCCTGAATTTCGATCGGCCCGCTTTCAATCGGCCAGCCCAGGCGCCCCTCATCACCGGCAGGAAAGACAGCAAACAGCGTTATGAGCAATACCCCCAGGCTGTTGAGCGCGCCAGATCACTCTGAAAAAGGAGGGGGAATCCCGGTTTCCGATCCGTGCCAGGAGCCGAAGCCCGATCATCCCACCCGATTATCCGCCACATGATATTTCGGGTCTTCCATTAGATTGACCTCAACCAAATCACCGGCCTTCTTCAGCAACCCCAGGCAATCGGCGCTCAGGTGTTTGAGATGCAGGGTCTTACCTGCCCGGGCATAGCGATCTGCCAGGGTGTCGATAGCCTCCAGACCGGAGTGGTCGGCCACCCGGGCATCGTAGAAATCCACCATCACTTCTTGAGGGTCATTTTTTGGATCGAAGAGCTCGTGAAAGGCGTGGATAGAGCCAAAGAACAGTGGCCCATGCAGCTCGTAGATTTTGATGCCATGTTCATCGACAAAGGACTTGGCCCCCATCTGTTTGGCATGTTCCCAGGCAAAGACCAGGGCGGAGACGATAACGCCCACTACCACAGCAATGGCCAGGTCACTAAAGACCGTGACCACAGCCACTAGAATACCGACAAAGGTATCGGCCAGGGGAATCTTGCCCAGCAGGCGAAAGCTGGCCCATTCAAAGGTGCCCAGCACCACCATGAACATGATACCCACCAGGGCCGCCACCGGAATCATCTCGATCAGGCTGGCACCGAAAAGGATAAAGCTGAGCAGAAAGAGCGCGGCGCTGATGCCTGAAAGCCGTCCGCGTCCACCGGAATTGATGTTGATCATGCTCTGGCCGATCATGGCGCAACCGCCCATGCCGCCAAAGAGGCCATTGATGCTGTTGGCCACGCCCTGGCCCACGCATTCGCGATTGCCCCGACCACGGGTCTCGGTCAGCTCGTCTATCAGGGTCAAGGTCAACAGGGACTCGATCAGCCCCACTCCGGCCAGGATAATCGAATAGGGCAGGATGATTTTCAGGGTTTCCAGGTTGAAAGGCACCGCTGGAATAGTGAAATGGGGCAGGCTGCCGGCAATGGTTGCTCCAGCATTACCGGTCATGTCTCGCAAGACATCCTGCACGGTGCGGGCGTCCAGATCCAGCAGGATCACCAACCCGGTTACACTGAGGATGGCCACCAGAGAGGCCGGCACCGCCACGGTCAGTTTGGGCAGAAAATAGCTGATGGCCATGGTGAGAGCGATGAGGCCCAGCATGGTCCAGAGCGAAGGCCCCGTCATCCAGACCAGGGCACCGGCCTCGCCCGGCACCTGAAACTGTTTAAGTTGGGCCAGAAAGATGACGATGGCCAGCCCATTGACGAAGCCCAGCATCACCGGATGCGGCACCAGACGAATAAACTTACCCAGCCGCAGCATGCCCGCCATAATCTGGATCAATCCAGCCACAATGACAGACGCAAAGAGATACTGGACCCCATGCTGAGCCACCAGCGCCACCATGACCACAGCCATGGCACCAGTCGCACCGGAGATCATACCCGGACGGCCACCAACCACGGCGGTAACCAGTCCCATCATGAAAGCGGCGTAAAGCCCCACCAGAGGCTCGACACCAGCGACAAAGGCAAAGGCCACCGCTTCGGGCACCAGGGCCAGGGCAACGGTCAATCCAGAAAGTAAGTCATTCTTGACACATTGTTTGCCTGGGCAGGTTAGCTGAAACATTCCCACAGCCCTCTTTGCTGCAAAAAGCGCGGGAGGATAGCACAGAATGCCCTTCAACTCCGCTCAGGAAACAGGCGGCGCACTTGGCCAAGCGAAGCCAAAGCCAAAGCCAAAGCCAAAATCAGCTGAGACTGACCACCCGGTTCCGTCCCTCATTTTTGGCCTGTAACAGGGCATCGTCTGCACGCTTGACCAGATTGGTAAAATGATCGCTCTGAACCACCAAAGCCACACCAAAGCTGGCAGTCACATGATGGTCTGGAAGCTGCTTCTGGTTTTCGATATCGGTGCGAAGCTTTTCGGCCAACTCCAAAGCCCCGGCGAGCTCAGTTTCGGGCAAAACCACCATAAACTCTTCTCCGCCCCAACGGCCAACGACATCGGTCTTCCGAATCCCCTCTTTCAACAGCCTCGCAATCAGGACAAGTACTTTGTCACCCTCTTGGTGTCCACAACGGTCATTGATGCGCTTGAAATGGTCAATATCCAGCATCAAAAGACTGAAGGGGGTGCGATAGCGCTCAAATCGATCCAGTTGCTCCTGGATCGCTTCATCAATTTTGACGCGGTTGTTCAATCCGGTCAGCGAGTCGGTAATACTGAGCAGCTGCAACCTACGGTTATATCGAATCAACTCAAAATGGCGGAAAGCGAGGACAAAACCGATAAATATCACCACAGCCAGCCATTTCAACAGAAGACCATAATCCAGCCCTTGCTCGTATTTCACCGATATCCAGCGATTCATGATCTCCTGCTTTTGCTCGGCGCTAACCGCTTTGGTAGCCTGCTCAAAAATCGCCAGCAAGACCGGATCATCGTTACGGACACCCACCCCCAGCTCCCAGGTCTCGTCAAACTTTCCCGCGATCTTCAGTTCACCGATGTAGTTCTTCTGGATGGTATAGCCAATCGCTGCCAGCGAATCCACAAAGCCAAAAAGTTTGCCATTGGCGACCAGATTCAAGCCATCGGTCACCGAGTCCACCTCAACCAGATTAATCTTCGGATATTTCTTCCTGAGCAACTCGGTATAGGCATAGCCTCTGACGATACCCAAAGGCCGGTCTGTCACTTCGGCAATATTCAAGATAAAAATCTCGTCGATGCGAGTGGCCATAGCCAGGGGAATACTGAGATAGGGCTGGGCGAAATTCAGGTATTGGCTGCGATCCGGCGTTTCCATGGCCAAAGAGACGATGTCGCACTTTCTCTTTTTGGCGTAATCCAGCGTTTGATCCCAACTGTTGGTGGGTACCAGGCGAATCGGCAGGTTGATATAGGCAGAGAACAGCGCCAGATAATCCTTGCTCATGCCGATATGCCGACCATTTTCCAGCTTTTCGTAGGGCATCCAGTCGGGGTCGATACAGGCCAGAATTTCCTTTTTACTGGTCAGATAGGCTTTTTGCTCTGCGGTGAGTGTCGGAGCATATCCCCAAAGGGTAAGGGGCAGCAGGAGTAGGAGCAGTGACAAACAGCCTTTCATCGAATTGTTGGATCCTGCCCCCTGTAAATACCTGTAAAGAATAGCGCATCCCTGCGCTTTCGGGGATCCCTTTAGAGAATAGGCACGATCAAAAGCGCCACGATGTTGATGATTTTGATCAAAGGGTTGATGGCAGGACCTGCGGTATCCTTGTAGGGGTCGCCGACAGTATCGCCAGTCACCGCAGCCTTGTGGGCATCGCTGCCCTTGCCGCCGTGATTGCCATCCTCGATATATTTCTTGGCATTATCCCAGGCCCCACCACCAGTGGTCATGGAGATGGCCACAAAGAGACCGGTCACGATAGTACCAATCAGCAAGCCACCCAGCGCCTCTTTACCCAGGAAGAAGCCCACCAGTATCGGTACCAGCACGGGTAGCAGAGAGGGTGCCACCATCTCTTTGATGGCCGCCTGGGTCAGCATGTCCACCGCACTGCTGTAGTCCGGCTTTTCACTGTGGTCCATGATGCCGGGCTTTTCGCGGAACTGGCGCCGCACTTCATTGACGATACCGCCCGCAGCACGACCCACCGCCTCCATAGCCATGGACCCAAAGAGATAGGGCACCAGACCACCGATCAGCAGGCCGATGAGCACCATGTGATTATCCAGTGAGAAATTCAGTGCGCCGGTGCCGTTAGGATCCAGGGCATGGGTGAAGTCAGCGAACAACACCAGAGCAGCCAGACCGGCAGAGCCGATGGCATAACCCTTGGTCACCGCCTTGGTGGTATTGCCAACGGCATCCAGGGGATCGGTGATGTTGCGGATCTTCTCATCCAGCTCGGCCATCTCGGCGATACCACCGGCGTTATCGGTGATGGGGCCGTAGGCATCCAATGCCACGATGATGCCGGTCATGGAGAGCATAGAGGTGGCCGCAATGGCAATGCCATAGAGGCCCGCCAGATCATAGGCACCCCAGATGGAGGCACAGACAGCCAGCACCGGCAGAGCAGTGGATTTCATGGAGACCCCCAGACCTGCGATGACATTGGTGCCGTCACCGGTGGTGGAGGCCTCGGCGATGTGTCGCACCGGGGAGAACTCGGTGGCGGTGTAATATTCGGTGATCACCACCATGGCCGCTGTCAGCACCAGACCGATGAGGGCGGAACCGTAGAGGGCCATGGTGTTATAGCCTGCCACGTCACCCATGAAGAGACTGGTCACTACATAGAAAGCCACGGCAGCAATGCCACCGGCAACGATCAGCCCCTTATAGAGCGCGGTCATGATCTTGGTATCCCCCTCCTTCGCCTTGACGAAGCGGGAGCCGATGATGGAGGCAATGATGGAGACACCACCCAGTACCAGGGGGTAGATGGCTGCCGCCATGGGGGCATCCTTCACCAGCAGAGTACCCAACATCATGGTAGCGATGATGGTCACCGCATAGGTCTCGAACAAGTCAGCGGCCATACCGGCACAGTCGCCCACGTTATCGCCCACGTTATCGGCAATGACCGCCGGGTTGCGCGGATCATCTTCGGGAATACCCGCCTCCACCTTACCCACGATGTCAGCGCCCACATCGGCACCCTTGGTAAAGATACCACCACCCAGTCGGGCAAAGATGGAGATAAGGGAGCCGCCAAAGGCCAGGCCGACCAGCGGATGGATGGGGTCCTTTGCCCCGAACATTTGTAAGAGGGCAAAATAACCCGCCACCCCCAGCAGGCCCAGCCCCACCACCAGCAAGCCGGTGATAGCACCGCCACGGAAGGCCACCTGCAGGGCCGCATCCAGCCCTTGGTTGGCTGCCTGGGCAGTGCGCACGTTGGAGCGTACGGAAATGTTCATACCAATATAACCAGCAGCCCCGGACATGACCGCACCGATCAGGAAACCAATGGCGGTTGCCACATCCAGCCAGACCCAAAGGGCCAAAAAGAGGATCACGCCCACCATACCGATGGTGGTGTACTGACGGTTGAGGTAGGCCTGGGCGCCCTCCTGGATGGCGCCTGCAATCTCTCGCATGCGTTCACTACCATCAGACAAACCATTGATCCATTTCACTGAAACAAATCCGTATAACAGCGCCGCAATGGCGCAAGCCAGGGCAAAGACTAAACCAGCGGTCATGGTGTTCTCCTCTTAGGGTTGCTGTTGTTATTCAGCCGATGATCTTGACCAAAACCATCAGACAAAAATAAAGGGGCCATTTGGCCCCTCGTATTCGGTTATAACTCAAAAGCATCCAATTTCTTGGCCACTGAGCTGAGCTTCAAAGTGACGTAATCCGGCATCCCTGTGCCCAGATAGGGAGGATAGGCCTCCCCCTGAATCAGGGGATAGAGATACTCCTTGCAGGCATCGGTGATGCCGTAGCCATCCTCGGTGATGAACTCCATGGGCATCATCTTCTCGACGTTGGCAACCTCGCTCAGGGGCGCTTCGCCGATGCTCCACTTATAGGGACTGGAAGATTCGCGCACCACGGTGGGCATGATGGAGTTTTTTCCTTCCAGCGCCTTCTCCACTGCGGCCTTACCCAGGGCATAGGCCTGATCCACATCAGAGGCGGAGGCCAGATGGCGGGCGGCACGCTGCAGATAGTCGGCCACAGCCCAGTGGAACTTGTAACCCAGGGCATCTTTGATCATGTTGGCGACGACCGGCGCGGCCCCACCCAACTGGGCATGGCCGAAGGCGTCGCGGGTGCCCTGCTCGGCCAGGAACTTGCCATCAGGCCAGTGACAGCCTTCAGAAACCACGATGGAGCAGTAGCCGTACTCCTTGACCTTGGCATCCACTGCGGCCAGGAATTTGTCCTTATCGAACTCCACCTCAGGGAAGAGCACCACGACAGGGATGCCGTTGTCTTCCACCAGACCGCCAGCAGCGGCGATCCAGCCGGCGTGACGACCCATCACCTCGATGACGAAGATTTTGGTGGAGGTGGCCGCCATGGAGCGGACATCGTAGGAAGCCTCCAGAGTGGAGACGGCAATGTACTTGGCGACAGAACCGAAGCCAGGGCAGTTGTCGGTAATGGGGAGATCGTTGTCCACGGTTTTGGGCACATGGATGGCCTGAACCGGGTAGCCCATCTTTTCAGACAGCTGAGAGACCTTATAGCAGGTATCCGCAGAGTCGCCGCCACCGTTATAGAAGAAGTAGCCGATGTTGTGGGCCTTGAAAATCTCGATCAGACGCTCGTATTCGCGCTTGTTGTCTTCCAGGCTTTTCAGCTTGAAACGGCAGGAACCAAATCCGCCGGATGGGGTGTGCTTCAGGGCAGCAATGTCGGCATCGGATTCCAGAGAGGTATCGATCAGGTCCTCAGTCAGAGCACCGATGATGCCGTTACGACCGGCATAGACATTGGCAATTTTATCCTTATGCTGACGCGCGGTTTCGATCACACCACAGGCCGAGGCATTGATCACGGCAGTGACCCCGCCGGACTGAGCGTAGAAGGCATTCTTCGCTGTCATGTTTCCCCCTTAGATTTAGGTAACAGATTGTTGCACAAAAAAAGCGTGACTCACCGTTGAGCCCCGCTGGAATTTTTCACTTTTATTTATCGGGAATATCTCCAGCCTCCCTGGCCATGTAGTCCGCCTGGGTCTGCAGCAGAGAGACAATGCATTCAGTCAGATCGTCATACTCATGCACCCCGGTGCCGTACTGCTGATAGAGGCGGTAAAAAAACTGGCCGCGGTACTTGCGATCACCAGTCTTGAAAATGATAAAGTGACAATCGTCCGCTTCCCAGACTACCGCAGGCACTTCGGTCACCTCCCGATCGGAGGGATGCAGACGAATCTCACTATCCGCCAGCTGCACCTCTACTGGCTCACCGTAGCGCTCCACCAGCGTGGTATCGATAATCCACTGTTCTGTCTCGGTAATATCCGGAATGGCTTTCATAGAAGGCGCAGTTAATCCAATTAATCGCCGCCTAGTCTAACCCAGGCGTGAGACTGGATCTAATCCCCAAACGGGCTATTTATGAAAAGTTGGTGGTTTAACGCTAGAATTTGGCGTTTTTCATCGACTGGGGCAGAGAGTGGACGAACGCACAACAGCCATGCAGAACTGGTTAAACAGCCTGGAAGGATTGGGGGATTGCCGTTTTGAGCCCGCCTCGGACGATGCCAGCTTTCGCCGCTACTTCCGAGTCTGGCCCCAAACAGGTCCCAGCCTCATCGCCATGGACGCCCCACCCGAGCACGAAGATACGCGCCCCTTTATACAGATCGCCCAGGCCTTCGCCCAGGTCGGCATCCACGTCCCCTTCATCCACCACCAGGATCTTGAGCAGGGCTTTCTGCTGCTCAGCGACCTTGGGCAACGCCCCTATCTGGATGAACTGGATAGCGACAGCGTCGATCGCCTCTATGGCGATGCCCTCAGCGCCTTGGCTACCATACAGGCCTGTGGCCCCCGTGAGGAACTGCCCGTCTATGATGGCGCCCGGTTAGCAGATGAAATGCGGCTGTTTGACCGCTGGCTGGTACAGGATTATCTGGGCCTGGCGCTCGACGAGAATGAGCAAATAATGCTGAGTCAGACCTATCAGCAACTCATCGACAGCGCCCTGGCCCAGCCTCAGGTCTGTGTCCATCGGGATTACCACTCCCGCAACCTGATGCGCACCGAACCCAACCCCGGCATCATCGACTTTCAGGATGCCGTGCTGGGGCCAGTCACCTACGACCTGGTCTCACTGCTCAAAGACTGCTATATCGCCTGGCCACGGGAACAGGTCAAAGAGTGGGTTATGGGCTATTTCGAGCTGGGCCTGCACTCCGGCATTCTACGCATCGAACACGAAACCGATTTCCTGCGCTGGTTCGATCTCATGGGCGTCCAGCGCCACCTCAAGGCTGCCGGCATTTTCGCCCGGCTGAAATTGCGCGATGGCAAGCCTGGCTACATCAAAGACATCCCCCGCACCCTGGGTTACATCCTGGAAATCGCACCCGAATATCCGGCGGAATTGGTCGAACTGGCGGCATTGATTGAGCGGCGGGTGTTGCCTGGGTTGGATAACGCAACTGAGAATCCATTGTTCAAGGAGACATCATGAACAAAAAAGTCCTGATAGCACTTACCATCGGCATTCTATTGCTCGCCTGATCCTAAAGCGGGTTATCGTCGCCAATAAAGAGCTGGTGATCACCCTGAGCTATGGTTATTAGGATAAATAAGCGCAGCGCATCCACCCTACAAGTTACCCTACCCTCTCTGAATAAGCGTCAATACCTCACCACAGAAGCGACAACGGTACTGGGCGCGATTACGCTGAACGCGGTTGTGCCTTGTGGTACTGAGCAGATGTTCTCGACAGGTACAGCGATAGAACCATTGGCGCTGGCGTCGTTCTATCCCCTTGGTCAGAGTAAAGCGGTGACAGCGTTCTGGTTCGGTAACGCCCAAATATTGCATCAGGCTGCGCCACTCCGGCCCATGAGGCTTCGCCTTGGGGTGTAGCAGTTTGGTTACCACATGGGCAACCTCGTGGGGAACGGTTTCGCGGAGAAAGGCTTCGGGCTGTTGTAGCGCCATGGCCAGATTATAACGAATCTGCACCCGGCCCCCGAGCGGCCAGCGCACCTGTCCGGCGCTCCGGCCCCGAAGGTTGCTATGAATGGCGATGGGCGGCAACCGCTTGCCCACCCCCAGATAAAGCGGTTGCGCCGCCTTCAGACAGGCCCAGGTAGCGCTTTCCAGACGCTTTTCCAGCTCGGCACTCAGCGACCCAATTCCCGATTGATGGCCCGATAGCCAATGTCTTTGCGATAGTAGCAGCCATTCCAGTGGATGAGTCCCGCCAGATGATAGGCGGCCTGTTGCGCCTCTTTGGCAGTAGCACCCAGGGCGGTCGCACAGAGCACGCGACCACCATTGGTCAGGATTCGCTCCTCTTCAACGCGGGTTCCAGCATGGAACACCTTGCTTTCGGGGGCATGGGCCGCCTCCAGACCCAGGATCTCCTTGCCCTTATCATAACTATCCGGATAGCCATCTGCCGCCAGGACCACGCCCAGGGCCGTCCGCTCGTCCCAGTAGGCCTGTTCGCGATCCAACCTTCCCTCCAGAGCCGCCAGACAATGGGCCACCAAATCTGACTTCATGCGCAGCATAATGGGTTGGGTCTCGGGATCACCAAAGCGGCAGTTGTATTCAATCACCCGTGGCTGCCCTTCCGCATCGATCATAAGCCCAGCGTAGAGAAAGCCGGTATAGGGCATCCCCTCTTCGGCCATACCATGCACGGTGGGGAAGATGACCTCGTCCATGATGCGACGATAGACCTCAGGCGTGACCACCGGCGCGGGGGAGTAAGCCCCCATGCCACCGGTGTTGGGACCAACATCGCCCTCACCGACACGCTTATGGTCCTGACTGGTGGCCATGGGCAGCACATTGCGACCATCGACCATGACGATAAAACTGGCCTCTTCTCCACTGAGAAAACCCTCAATCACCACCCGATGACCCGCATCACCAAAGGCATTGCCTGCCAGCATATCGCGCACCGCCGCCTCGGCCTGCTCCAGGGTCTCAGCCACGATGACCCCCTTGCCCGCTGCCAGACCGTCAGCCTTGACCACAATGGGCACACCCCGTCCACGCAGATAAGCGAGAGCGGGTTCAACCTCGGAGAAGCTCTGATAGTCAGCCGTGGGAATGGCATGGCGGGCAAGAAAATCCTTGGTAAAGCTCTTGGAGCCTTCCAGCTGTGCCGCCTGAGCGTTGGGACCAAAACACTTGAGCCCGGCCGCCTGGAAATGATCAACAAGACCAGCCACCAAAGGGGCCTCGGGGCCAACAATAGTGAGATCCATAGCCTGATCCTGAGCAAAGGCCAGGAGGGTATCCAGATCCTCGGCACCGATGCCAACATTTTCCATCCGGGGCTCACCAGCGGTACCTGCATTACCTGGCGCCACAAAGACCCGGCTTACCAGAGGCGATTGCGCTGCCTTCCAGGCCAGTGCGTGTTCGCGGCCACCGCCGCCAATGACCAATACTTTCATCTGTTCGTCCTATTGTGATGATTGGAGTCGAGCTGAAACATTATTTTCCAGAATAATCGCTTTGCCTGCTCGACGCCGTCCCTTACCTAAAATCAGTGCCGGAAATGGCGCATGCCGGTAAAGACCATGGCCATACCATGTTCATTGGCAGCAGCAATCACCTCTTCATCGCGCATGGAGCCGCCGGGTTGGATAACTGCCGCGATCCCGGCCTGGGCAGCACTATCGATACCATCACGGAAAGGGAAGAAGGCGTCAGAAGCCATCACTGAACCTTTCACCTCCAGTCCTGCCTGTTCGGCCTTGATGACGGCGATACGGGCCGAATTGACCCGGCTCATCTGACCGGCGCCAACACCCACGGTCATATTGCCACGACCATAGACAATGGCATTGGATTTGACGAATTTGGCCACCCGCCAGGTAAAGAGCAGGTCGCGCATCTCCGGCTCCGTCGGCTGGCGTTCGGTCACTACTTTGATTTCATTGGTCAGCAGCAGATCGGCGCTTTGCACCAAGAGACCGCCATTGACGCGCTTGAAATCGAGCCGATCAGATCCCGTACCCCATTCGCCACAAACCAGCAGGCGCACATTCTTTTTCGCCGCCACGACATCGATGGCTGCCTGGGAGACGGCAGGCGCGATGATCACCTCAACAAACTGACGCTCAACAATGGCCTGGGCCGTCTCACTATCCAGCTCACCATTGAAGGCAATGATGCCGCCAAAGGCAGATTCCGGATCGGTCTGGTAGGCGCGGTCATAGGCCTCCAACAGATTGGCACCGATGGCCACACCACAGGGGTTGGCGTGCTTGACGATGACGCAGGCGGGGCCTTCCTCAAACTGCTTCACGCACTCCAGCGCCGCATCAGTATCGGCGATGTTGTTGTAGGAGAGCGCTTTGCCCTGTATCTGACGGCTGTTGGCGATGGAGCCCACCGGCGCCTGGGACTCAACAAAGAAGGCGGCGCTCTGATGGGGATTCTCGCCATAGCGCATGATCTGTACCTGCTTGACCTGCAGATTGAAAGTGCGCGGGAATTCACTGGGCTCCGGCCCCGTCAGTTTGCCCAGATAGTTGGCGATCATGCCATCATAACGGGCTGTGTGTTCGAAGGTTTTGACCGCCAGATCAAAGCGGGTGGCTTCGGTCACCTTGCCCTCATTGGCCTGCATCTCCGCCAAAACGCGCTCATAGTCCGCCGCGTCCACCACTACGGTTACGTCTCGGTGGTTTTTGGCCGCTGCCCGCAGCATGGTGGGGCCGCCGATATCGATGTTCTCGATGGCGTCGGCCAGGGTGCAATCAGGCTTGGCCACCGTCTGTTCGAAGGGATAGAGGTTGACCACGATGAGATCGATACCGCCAATCCCGTTCTCCTGCATCACGGCATCATCCACGCCACGTCGCCCCAAAATACCGCCATGAATTTTGGGATGCAGGGTCTTGAGCCGGCCATCCATCATTTCGGGAAAACCGGTATAGGCAGAGACTTCAACCACCGCAACTCCATTGTCTGCCAATAGGCGGGCAGTGCCACCGGTGGACAGAATTTCAACACCCTTGTCAGCAAGGGCACGTGCAAAATCAATAATGCCGCTCTTGTCAGACACACTGATCAAGGCTCTTTGGATACTCATGAATCAAACTCCGGGATAAAGGCGTAGAGGCAAAGGTTCAAATAAAATTTAGGCCAACTGGCGGGTAGACATCGCTTTAGCCCAGCTGATAGAGGGCCATCTTTTTTCGTAAGGTGCTGCGGCTGATACCCAGAATCTGGGCCGCCTTGGATTGATTCCCCCCTGCATGTCGCAACACTGTCTCCAGCATGGGGCGTTCGACCTCTCGAAGGACCAGACTATAGATATCTGTAGTCTCGTGGCCATTAAGCTCCGCAAAGTAGATCTCCAACGCATGGGTCACACACTGACTGAGGGTTTCATCCTGAATCCGTTGCTCCTGCTCCCGGGGTATCGGTTGTATCGAATGAATACTCATGCCGCTAATTCCATCGATTCTTGCAGAGAGAGAAAAAACTGGCGGATCAGGGCCACTTGCTGGTCAAGAGAACCGCTATCGTTAACTGCCCGTCGAAAATCAGCACCCTGAACCAGACCCCGGCTGTACCAGGCCAGATGCTTTCGGGCAATGCGCACTGCAATCTCCTCGCCATAAAAGGCCACCAAGGCCTCTAAATGCGCCAGCATCTGGCGGCCAATCTCATGGGGCGCCGGTTCTGCCAGCAGCTCGCCATGGGCCAGGTAGTGCTGGATCTGACGAAAGAGCCAGGGACGCCCCCGGGCAGCGCGACCGATCATCACAGCATCAGCCCCCGTATTCGCCAGCACCTGGGCCGCCTTTTGCGGAGAATCGATGTCACCATTGGCGATTAAAGGCAGCGATACCACATCGCGCACCGCACACAGGGTATCGTGCTCCGCCTCACCGGAAAATCCACAGGCGCGGGTACGACCATGGACGGTCAGAGCAGCAATACCACAGGCTTCGGCAAGTCGGGCAATAGCCACCGCATTGCGGCTCTCCCGGTCCCAGCCGGTACGAATCTTCAGCGTCACCGGCACCTCAACAGCAGCCACTACGGCCTCCAGAATGCGCCCAACCTGTACTTCGTCACGCAACAGAGCAGACCCCGCAGCCACCTTGCAGACCTTTTTCGCCGGGCACCCCATGTTGATATCAATGATATGGGCACCCTGCCCCACATTAACCCTGGCTGCCTCGGCCATGGTAACGGGGTCTGCCCCCAAAATCTGTACCGAAACGGGCTCCGGCTCGCCCTCAAAATCGAGTCGGCGCAGCGTCTTGTTTGTCCCCCAGAGGCTGCTGTTGGCGCTGACCATCTCCGATACCGCCAGCGCAGCACCATAGCGACGACACAACAGACGAAAGGGCTTGTCCGTCACGCCCGCCATGGGGGCCAGAATCAGAGGATTTTTCAGCTCGTAAGGGCCGATATACATAGTCGTCCATACCAGCAATGCATGCGGGGAAAGCTTCGGATTTTACGCCAAATACCCCACTATAGGAACTGGATCTCGAAACCGCTGGCCCCTGGTTTGGGATCCAGCAATTCCAAATGCACCCGCCGACTGGCCGTGGGGATAAAATCGGCCTTGGCCTGCCCCTGGGGCATATATTCCTGGGGCGCAAAAACCCGCCGACCCAACCGCTGACCCTGCTCGTCGAACACCTCCAACCGTAGCCAGGGATAGGGCTGGGCAAAGTTCGCCCCATTCCGCATCACCAGATCAAACACCAGAGCACCCGGCTGTTGCGGGTGCTGGCTCAATTGACGGTTCAATACCTGAATCCGCGCCGGATCGCGTCGGGGCGCCATCTCGCAACCCAACAGCTGACAAGCCCAGACAGCCCCAGCTCGTGTCAGCGGTCGCTCCATCAAAGAGTCGCGTGTTAACCAGGCACCTTGTCCGGCCGCAGCCAAAATCAACACCAGCGCCGCCACCCCCCAAAGCACACCATAGCGGGACTTCTCTGGCTGTTGCAGAGCAGCCGGCAGCGGCTCGGCTTCACCAACAGGGGTTTTCAGCACGGGAGGATCGTGGCGCTCAAAAACCGCCTGATCCAAGGCAGAAAAGACCATTCGGCAGGCCCCACAGCGCACCACCCCACCTGCCGCCAGGAGCGCATCACCACTCAGGGGAAATTGAACGCCACAGCGGGGACAGGAGGTGACCGGGGACTTTTTTGAGAGTTGTTCAGTCGTTACGGCGGCCATGCATCAGCACCCATTCTTCACGTTGTTCCACAACAGCCAGCACCAACCAGGGCGCATAAGCAGCCTTTACCGCCTCGGCCTGGGAATCCAGAATACCGGCCAACAGAAGGTCCGCACCAGGAACCAGACATCCACTCAGCATCTCAGCCAATGGAATCAGCGTACCTGAGAGAATATTGGCCAGGATCAGGTCCGCTTGTTCATCAAAACTGTCCCCTGGCCCATAAAGGCGCAATCGATCCGAGACCCCATTTTTGGCAGCGTTATCACGACTGGCAAGAATAGCCTGGGGATCATGATCGATACCCACCGCCTCGTGCGCCCCCCGTTTCAGTGCCGCAATGGCCAGAATACCTGAGCCGCAGCCAAAATCCAGCACCTTGCGACCCTGCACCGGATGGTCCGCCAGCCAGGAAAGACAAAGCGCGGTGGTGGCATGGGTACCGGTTCCGAAAGCAAGACCGGGATCCAGCTCGATGACCTCAGCATCAGGGTCATCGATAGCCTGCCCCGCCGGGCGCACCCAAAGGTGTTCGCCAAAGCGCATGGGGCGGAAATGTGGCAGCCAGGAGCGCGTCCAATCCTGCTCGGCCAGATGTTCGAAGCGCAAGGGACTCTCCAAGCCCGGTGGCAGCGCTGCCTGAATCGCCTGTTGCAACGAATCGGCATCCGCCGAATCAGGGAAAAGCCCTGTCACCCGAGTGCTCTGCCAACAGCGAATCTCGCCGGGATCCAACTCCATGATGGGCTCATCCTCAGCATCGGTCAGGGAGACAGAGAGAGCCCCCAGCTCGTGGAACAGCAGCTCGACCATTGGCGCACTAGCCTGATCGGCCACCAGATGAATTTGTAGCCAAGCCATCGGGTTCTATAGCCCCAGTTTCTTCTCCAGATAGTGGATGTTGGTACCCCCTGCCGCGAAGGCTGCGTCGCTGAGGATCTCCCGGTGCAGCGGGGTATTGGTTTTGATGCCTTCGATCACCAGCTCATCCAACGCCGACAGCATGCGTGCGAAGGCGGATTGGCGGGTCTCGCCATGGGCGATGAGCTTGCCAATCATGGAGTCATAATGGGGTGGCACGCAGTAGCCGTTGTAGAGATGGCTGTCCACCCGGATGCCGGGACCACCGGGAAAGTGCAGGCGATTGATGGTACCCGGTGAGGGCATGAAATTGGTTGGGTCTTCGGCATTGATGCGGCACTCAATGGCGTGACCGTTGACCCGCACATCTTCCTGACGGTAGCTGAGGGGCTCACCCGCCGCAATGCGAATCTGCTCCTTCACGATGTCGATCCCGGTAATCAGCTCGGTGACCGGATGCTCCACCTGAACCCGGGTGTTCATTTCAATGAAGTAGAACTCACCGTTCTCGTAGAGAAATTCGAAGGTGCCCGCCCCGCGATAACCGATCTCACGACAGGCCTGGGCGCAGCGACCGCCGATCTCTGCCCGCATTTCGGGCGTGATGCCCGGCGCCGGAGCCTCTTCCACCACCTTCTGGTGGCGGCGCTGCATGGAGCAATCCCGCTCGCCTAGATGGATGGCGTTGCCATGGGTATCAGCCAGTACCTGGACCTCCACATGGCGGGGATTTTCGAGGTATTTTTCCATGTAGACGACGCCATTGCCAAAAGCAGCCTCGGCCTCGGCCTGGGTCAGCGAGATGGCATTGAGCAGGGTGGCCTCGGTATGAACCACGCGCATGCCACGACCACCACCACCGCCAGCGGCCTTGATGATCACCGGATAGCCGATGTCGCGAGCCATCTCCAGACTACGTTTCGTATCCTCATCCAGGGGACCGTCAGAGCCCGGCACACAGGGCACACCGGCCGCCTTCATCGCTCTGATAGCAGAGACCTTGTCGCCCATGAGACGAATCGTATCCGGCCTGGGCCCAATGAAAATAAAGCCGCTCTGCTCCACCCGCTCTGCAAAATCGGCGTTTTCCGACAGAAAGCCATAACCGGGATGGATGGCTACGGCATCGGTCACCTCAGCAGCACTGATCAATGCGGGCACGTTCAGATAGCTCTGGGCCGAGGGTGCCGGTCCCAGACAGACAGTCTCATCGGCCAAGCGCACATGTTTGAGATCACGATCCGCAGTGGAGTGTACAGCCACCGTTTTGATGCCCAACTCGCGGCAGGCACGGTGAATACGTAAGGCGATCTCTCCCCGATTGGCGATTACAATTTTGTCGATCATGGAGCTAGCCAATGACAAAGAGCGGCTGATCGTATTCCACCGGCTCGCCGTTCTCCACCAGGATGCGTTTCACCTGACCAGCATGGTCCGACTCGATCTGGTTGAGAATCTTCATCGCCTCAATGATGCAGAGGGTCTGACCTGAGGCCACTGAATCCCCTTCCGAAACGAAAGGATCAGCCGTAGGCGCAGGTGCCCGATAAAAGGTACCGACCATGGGCGAACGAATCACGTGCCCGTCCAGTTTCTCCTCTTCCGCTGCAGGTGCTGGCGCAACCGGTGGCTGCTCCACTGAGGCGGGAGCAAAGGCAGCGTGCGCCGCAGGCATTGGCATATAGGCAGGCACCTGCGAACCCTGGCGACTGATGCGCACCGACTCCTCTCCCTCGTGTATCTCGATTTCCGCCACGTGGGACTCTTCGAGAAGCTCGATGAGTTTCTTGATTTTACGAATATCCATAGGGTCAATTCTGCTCTTTGTTATCGGCCAGCGACGCCAGGGCCGCGGTCAGCGCCAAACGGTAACCCAAGGGACCAAAGCCCAGGATGACGCCGCTGGCGATATCGGAGAAATAGGAGTGGGCGCGAAAGCTCTCCCGCGCATGAACGTTGCTCAGATGCAACTCGATAAAGGGCAGACCCACCGCCAAAATGGCATCACGCAGGGCCACACTGGTATGCGTGAAGGCTGCAGGGTTGAAAATCAGAAAATCGATCTGTTCGATGGGAGCTTGCTGAATGCGCGCGATGAGTTCATGCTCAGCATTGCTCTGGAAAAACATCAGCTCTGCACCCTGCTCAGTCGCCAGTTGCTGCAACTGGTCACCGATCTCGTCCAGGGTCATCTGCCCGTAGTGGGAAGGCTCTCGACTTCCGAGCAGGTTCAGGTTGGGGCCATTGAGGACCAGAATTCTGGGCATCAGCGGACAGTGCTTAGAGGTTTCATGATGAGTGGAATTCTGCGGATTTTCGCCGAACTTGTCCAGTATTGTCGAGAAATCCGGACTTTTCTCACAAAACTGAGGTGATACACCTCAACAGTGACATGGAGGTTGCCTTTGATTCGCCAAACTCCCGTTTTGCTCTGCTTTTGCCTCATGGGCGAAGCTTCAGCCACCTTTTACCGCTGCCAAACGGCCAAAGGTATTATCTTCCAGGACCACACCTGCACCCAGGGTGTTTCCACCGAGATTGAGGTAAAGGATTACCAGATAGGCACCCGTGCCGTCGAGCCCCCCGACCCCTCACCGACGAAACCCAAGCGAAAGCGAAAAAAGGTCCACAAGACCCACACCCAGGACGCCAGCGAACGCACCTGCTTTTCCAAGCGACAACAACTGGAACGCATCAACAGTAAAATGCGCCACGGCTATACCGCTGCCCAGGGCAATCGCCTACGCGAACGACGACGCCAAATCGAGGAATATCAGCGAAGATTTTGTCGCTAGACTTTGACTTCGCTTAGCCAACGCCACGCCCTTAGCGCCAATGGGAAAAATTCGGCTCGGTCAGATAGCCCCGACTGGTGATGTAGTTGAGGATGTTGCGCAGCCGGAAAAAATGCACCACGGAATCGGCCCGCAGCAGTTCTCGACCACTTTCGTCAAAAAACACCAGCGCGGGGGCGTAGAACAGCCCCATCTCCTGCGCCCACCGGTGAGCAGTGGTTTTTCGGCCATTTGGGGTAATGACAGGGGTATCTGAATCGATGTCAAGCTGGACATTGTCAAAACTATAGAAAAGCTGTTGGATCGCCGGATCTTGCAGCGCCTGAACGTGAAGAACATCACAGGCGTGGCAATTCCCCTGTTCAAAGAAGACCGCCAGAGGACGCTCGCCGGGCAGTTTGGTACGATTCAGATTATAGGGCGGTGGGGAAAAGAAACTCTCTTCATTGAGATCGGTGGGCTCGAAGGTCAGCCTGTCAGCCGCCCGATCCAAATAGGCCGCAAAGCCCTCTTTGTGATAGTGGCCATCGGCCACATACTCCAGCGCCGCCCGAAACTGATAGGGCGGATAGTAACCGCGTAGCACCAACGCCTCTTTGCCTTCCCGATCGAGGAATACCAGAGTCGGGGTGAACATCGCCTTTTTCTGCTTCGCATAATCCCGCTCAGACAACAGTTCACCACTAAGACCGGTCACCTCGGCCTGCCCCCGGATATCAAAGGGGATGACATCAAAGTATTCCCGGGTATAGCTGACCATCCCCGGCAGCCCCCAGTTCACCTGCAACAATCTCTTGCAGTAGGGGCAGTGGTGCTGACCAAAATAGAGGATGATCCCTCGCTTTCCCTGAGCCCTGGCCTCTGCCAGATCCTCAGGCAGATCCAGAAAACTTTGTTTGAACCAGGCCGGATAGGCCAGCGGCTCGCCCAGAGAGGCATCATCAAAATCAGCATGATCCGGCAGACGCTTGGCCGCCATCAACGGAAAGACCAGCCCGATCAGAAACAACCCAATCCAAAGGCGATACAGCATAGATTTCTTCAAGCAGGCACTGCTTGCTGTCGAGCCAAAAGTAGCAGGGCCAACTGGGACCTGGCCTCGGTAAAGTCGTCCCGCAGCAGCAATTCATCCAGGGCCGCCAAGGGCCAGGGCACCACTTCAAGCGGCTCAGGCTCATCCCCCTCCAGTGACTGCGGATAAAGATCACGTGCCAACACCATGTGGGTGGTGTGTTGCAGATAACCCGGCGCCAGAGTAACGGAGCTCAGCAGTTCGACCTGACGCGCCGCCATGCCTACCTCCTCCTGCAGCTCACGATTGGCCGCCTCCAGCACTGTCTCACCTGCCTCGATATGGCCTTTGGGAAAGGCCAGCTCATAGCGCTCCATGGCAGCAGCATATTCGCGAATCAGCAACACGTGTTCAGGATCGGGCTGTGCCACCACCAATACCGCACCCTGGGGCGAGCCCAGAATGCGCTGATAGCGCCGCTGCTGGCCATTGCCAAACTCCAGTTCCATGGCCTGGACCCGAAAGATGCCAGTATCTACCAGGGATTCGTAACCTAAGATCTTGGGGAAGGAAGACATGGGACTGAGTGTAACCGGATTCCTACCGCTTGGCTTGTTATCATGTGCCTCTGTGCCTCCCCCCCTCTGGAGCAAACACCATGATCGCCGAGATTGATTGGTCCACCATTGATACCGTCCTCTTCGACATGGATGGCACCCTGCTGGATCTCCATTTCGACAACCACTTCTGGCTTGAGCATGTGCCCAAACGCTACGCGGAAATCAGCGGCATGACCGAAGCCGCTGCCAAAACCAAGCTCAAAGCCCAGTATGACGACATCGGCGGCACCTTGCAGTGGTACTGTGTCGATCACTGGAGCCAGGCCCTGGGGCTGGACATTGCCCTGCTCAAGGAGGAGGTCAGCCACCTGATCGCCATTCATCCCCATGTGCTTGAGTTCCTCGAACAGCTGCAGCGACAGGGCAAACAGCTGGCTCTGGTCACCAACGCCCACCAGAAATCCCTGGCATTAAAGATGGAAAAGACGCAACTGGCAGGCCATTTCCACCATGTCATCAGCGCCCATGAGCTAGGTCACGCCAAAGAGGAGGCGGTCTTTTGGGCATGCCTGAAGAGGCGGATGCCCTACGATCCGGAGCGCACCCTGTTCATCGACGACAATGTCGAGGTACTGCGCTCTGCCGAAGGCTATGGGATTCGCTGGCTGCTGGCCATTCTCAATCCGGACTCCCGCCAACCCAGAAAAAAGGTGACGGAATTCCCGGCGGTAACGGATTTCGGCGAATTATTGGTTAGCTAGAGGGTGATGAACGCCGCGAGCCTGGGCGGCCCCGTCCGCCACCGCCGGAGCGACGACCTCGGTTCTGCTGGGGTGGCCGCTCCCGGCACACACGACTTTTGGGATTGACCTCTGCCAACAGTCCTGAATCCACCGAACTGACCGGGATCTTGTGCTGCACATAGGTCTCAATATCCGGCAGTGAGAAGGCATAGGTTTCACAGGCAAAGCTGATGGCATCACCCTTAGTGCCCGCCCGGGCGGTACGACCGATACGATGGACGTAATCCTCACAATCTTCGGGCAGATCGTAATTGATAACGTGACTCACATCGGGGATGTGCAGACCACGGGCTGCCACATCGGTAGCCACCAAGACCGAAACTTCGCCCTGCTGAAACTTGCGCAGCAGAGAGAGGCGCTTCTTCTGCGGAACATCGCCAGAGAGAATGGCCGCCGAAATACCATTACCCTCCAGAAAACCCCAGACCTCGTCAGCCACCCGCTTGGTGTTGACGAAGACAATGGTACGACTGAGCTCCTGGGTTCGCATAATCCCGATCAACAAGGGGATCTTTTCATCGTTGGCCACCATATAGGCGGTCTCATGCACCCCGTCAGCGGTGATCTTATCAGCATCCACCACCAGATTCTGCGGGTTGTTCATGTGCTCGTAGGCCAGTTCTGTCACCCGGTAAGAGAGAGTAGCGGAAAAGAGCATGCCCAACCGCTTTTGTGGCGGCGGCAAGCGCTTGAGCAGGTAGCGCAAATCTTTGATGAAGCCCAGATCGAACATACGATCAGCCTCATCCACCACCAGCACCTGAATATGCTTGAGGTTGAACACCCCCTGCTTAAAATAATCGATCAGCCGACCCGGCGTGCCGATCAACACATCCAGGCCCGCACGAACCTGTTCACGCTGCTTTTCGTAATCCGTACCGCCATAGACCAATCCCAGGCGCAAACCACAATCCTGGCCCAGCAATTCGGCATCCTTGTGGATCTGGATCACCAGCTCCCGAGTGGGAGCCAGCACAATGGCCCGGGGCTGCATGGGATCGGAAGATTCCATGGTCATCAAACGATGAAACAACGCCAGCAGAAAAGCTGCCGTCTTGCCGGTTCCAGTCTGGGCCTGACCGGCCACATCCCAGCCGGAGAGAGCCAGGGGGAGGGTTTTCGCCTGAATCGGGGTGCAGCGCTGAAAGCCCGCCTTTTCCAATCCACTGAGGATCTCCGGATGCAGGCCAAGGCTATCGAATAGGGTATCGCTAAGATGTTGATCGCTCATAAGGTCTGACAGGATACCGGAAAACCGGGGCGGATTGTTGCAATGATGCCCGGATTGGGCTCAAATAAGTCCATTCAAAGATTTCCGCCATGGAAACAGGAGAAGACAAACGTGCACGAAAACATCATTCATTTAACCGACGACAACTTCGAACAAGAGGTACTCCAGTCCGACGTGCCTGTTCTGGTTGATTACTGGGCCGAATGGTGTGGCCCCTGCAAAATGATCGCTCCCGTGCTGGATGAGATTGCTGGCGAATACAAGAACAAGGTCAAGGTCGCCAAGCTCAATATTGATGACAATCCCGGCACCCCTCCGCGCTACGGTATTCGCGGCATCCCTACCCTGATGCTGTTCAAAGCGGGTGATGTTGAAGCCACCAAGGTGGGTGCAGTCTCCAAGTCTCAGCTGACCGCCTTCATTGACAGCAACATCTGAATGGCCCTGTGCGCCCGGTATACCACCGGGCGCATTTTCTTGCTATTTTTCCAAAATGGATGTTAGACTTCTACATCATGCCGGTTCCGGCAACTGCTTTACACCGTTTTAGATAATCCCGATTGCCCTATACCTGAGAGTTGAACCTCCTCCAGAGACCCGGTGTGTTATCCCGATTAACCTTATTCCCGCGCATGACCTGAGCGCATTCACTCCTTATCTTCCTATTCGAAAAACCACACATGAATCTGACCGAACTCAAGACAAAAACCGCTGCTGAACTTGTTGAACTTGCCGCCTCTGTTGGCATTGAGGGCATGGCCCGATCGCGCAAGCAGGACCTCATCTTCGCCATCCTTAAGGCTCATGCCAAAAAAGGTGAGGACATCTACGGAGACGGCGTTCTGGAAATCCTCCAAGACGGTTTCGGTTTTTTGCGATCCGCTGATTCCTCTTATCTGGCCGGCCCCGACGACATCTACGTCTCCCCCAGCCAAATCCGCCGTTTCAGCCTGCGCACCGGCGATACCATCTCCGGCAAGATTCGCCCCCCCAAGGAGAGTGAACGTTACTTTGCCCTGCTCAAGGTCGACCAGATCAACTACGACCGCCCGGAAAACGCCAAGACCAAGATTCTGTTCGAGAACTTCACTCCACTGTTTGCCAACACCAAGTTCACCCTGGAGATGGGCAACGGTAGCACCGAGGATCTTACCGCCCGCACCATCGAACTTTGCGCCCCCATCGGCAAAGGCCAGCGTGGCCTCATCGTCTCGCCACCCAAGGCCGGTAAAACCATGCTGATGCAGAATGTGGCCCAGTCCATTGCCCACAACCATCCTGAGTGTTACCTCATCGTGCTGCTGATTGATGAGCGCCCGGAAGAGGTAACCGAAATGCAACGCTCAGTGCGGGCCGAAGTGGTCGCCTCCACTTTTGACGAACCCGCCACCCGCCATGTGCAGGTCGCTGAGATGGTGATTGAAAAGGCCAAGCGCCTGGTGGAACACAAGCGCGATGTGGTCATCCTGCTGGACTCCATCACCCGTCTGGCCCGAGCCTACAACACCGTGATCCCCTCCTCCGGCAAAGTGCTCACTGGCGGCGTGGACGCCAACGCCCTGCAAAAGCCCAAGCGTTTCTTTGGCGCCGCGAGAAATGTAGAAGAAGGCGGTTCGCTCACCATCATCGCCACCGCCCTAGTGGAAACCGGCTCACGTATGGACGATGTCATCTACGAAGAGTTCAAGGGCACCGGCAACATGGAGGTCCATCTGGATCGCCGCATCGCGGAAAAGCGCATCTTCCCGGCCATCAACATCAACCGCTCCGGTACCCGCCGCGAAGACCTGCTGATGAAGCCTGACGACCTGCAAAAGATGTGGATCCTACGCAAGATCCTCCACCCCATGGACGAACTGGCCGCTATGGAGTTTCTGTTCGACAAGCTCAAACAGACCAAAACCAATAACGATTTTTTTGATTCGATGAAGGGCTAGAAACCATTCCCTTTGTCTGTACCTAGGAACCTGTAGGAGGCCAGCCCCCTGGCCGAGCTCTTTTACGGCATTGATATTGGCAAAGCGTCAGCTCTCAGATACAGCTGGCCAAGAGCTCGCCCACAGGAGTGGACTCCTACCCTACATCCTTTGTGGAATCTCTAGCCCCCGCTCGCCGCCTGCACCATCTCCCTCAACTCACCGCTGGCATGTAACTCCAGGGTAATGTCGCAGCCGCCAATCAATTCGCCCTGGATATAGACCTGGGGAAAGGTCGGCCAGTCGGCGTAACGGGGCAGGTTTTCGAAGATCTCCTGATCCTGCAATACATTGATGTAGGCAACCTCGCCATCACAGTCCTGCAAGGCAGCAGCGGCACGGGAAGAGAAACCACACATGGGGAACTGGGGCGTTCCCTTCATGTAGATCACCACCGGATTATTCTCGACCTGTTCGCGAATGCGATCCAACACATCCATCAGAAACTCCTCGTTATGTTCTGTGATTTGCCATCATGGCCGAATATTGACAAAAATCAACCCGTCATCCTGAGGGAAATTGGCCATCTACCGTGGTCTGCAGCCAATACTCCAACAGCGCCAACTGCCAGAGCTTGCTGCCCAGAATACGGGTATGGTGCATCTCCGGTGCCGCCAACAACATTTGCACATGCTCAGGCTGATAAAGACCGCGCGCTCGACAGGCCTGGGAGTGGAGAATGTCGCGCATGAAATCGAGAAACTCACCGCGCACATATTTCAGCGCAGGCATGGGAAAATAGCCCTTGGGCCGATCGATCACCGCATCGGGCACCTTGCCTCTGGCCATCGCCTTGAGCGGAAACTTTCCGCCCTCACGCAAGCGCAGTGCCGGCGGGCAACTGGCAGCCAGTTCGACCAATTCATGGTCCAGAAAGGGCACCCGCGCCTCCAGCCCCCAGGCCATGGTCATGTTATCCACCCGTTTCACCGGATCATCCACAATCAGGGTGGTGACATCCAGCTTGAGCACGGCATCCATGAAGCTATCGGATAGGGGATCATCCAAACGGCGCGCCATGGCATCGCCCGTAAAATCCACACCCTGATAGGCGGGCGTCAAGAGCCGTATCATCTCGGCATGATCACGGTCGAAGTAGTGCTTACGAAACCGCTCAATGCGACTGCCCTCGGTCTCCGCTGCCATGCGCGGATACCAGAAATAGCCACCAAACACCTCGTCGGCCCCCTGACCGGATTGCACCACCTTGACATCGCGGGAGACCTGCTCAGCCAACAGATAGAAGCCAATGGCATCCTGGCCGAACATGGGCTCCGCCATAGCGGCCACCGCCTCAGGCAGACGCATTAGGGCCTGGTCATTGGGCACCAAAAATTTTTGGTGGCGGGTCTGATAGTGCGCCACCACCTGATCGGAGTACTCAAACTCGCTTCCCTTCTCTTCCGGCTGATCCTCAAAGCCGACGGAATAGGTGCGGATATCCGTCACCCCGACTTCAGCCAGCAAAGCCACCAACAGACTGGAATCCAGACCGCCTGAGAGCAACATGCCCACCGGCACATCGGCTACCTCATTGCGGCGTTTGACCGCCTGGCACAGACTGGTATGCAGGGCATCTACCCAGTCACCCTCGCTAAAGTGGGCTTCCGGGCGCTGGGCCTTGAGATCCCAATAGACGCGATCCTTGACAGCACCCTTAATGTCCCAACACTGACTGCTGGCCGGTGGCAATTTGCGCACCCCTCGCAATACCGTATGCGGGGCTGGCACGACCCCATGCAGACTGAAGAGTGCATGAAGACCAACCGGATCCAGCACCGTATCCACCCCACCTGCTGCCAACAGGGCCTGGGGATTGGAGGCAAAACGCAGGCGGTCATGATTCTGGCTGACATAGAGTGGCTTGATGCCAAAGCGATCTCTGGCCAGAAACAGCCGGCGCCGCCGCATGTCCCATACCGCAAAGGCAAACATCCCATGCAATCGCTCCGGCGCCACCTCACCCCAGGCATGGTAGGCCTTGAGGATCACCTCGGTATCACCCTGGGAAAAAAAATGGTAGCCCTTCGCCTGCAGCGCCTGCCGCAACTCCCGGTAGTTGTAGATGGTGCCGTTGAAGACCAGGGCCAGCCCCAGTTGTGCATCCACCATGGGCTGATTGGCCTGCTCCGACAGATCGATGATGGAGAGTCGTCGATGACCGAAACCTAACGCCCCATCGGAATAACTACCGCCATGATCCGGGCCACGGGATTCCAAACGCACCATCATCCGTCCCACTGCCGCCATATCGGCATCGGCACCATCGAATCGAAACTCTCCGCAAATACCACACATATTGACCGCTATCCCGTTATGATTCAGCCACAGAGACTACCGCATTGCATCATTGGCATATCACTCTGTTTACCCCAAGATTGCAATTATCAATCCCTGGTTTTAGAATGAGTCTAAAATTCATACTTGAAAGCTTGGTTATTACCAGCCGACCTCAACCCTCAAGGAGAACCTCATGGCACACAGTCTACCCGCCCTGCCCTTTGAACCCACCGCCCTGGAACCCGTAATCTCCAAGGAGACCTTGGAATTCCACCATGGCAAGCACCACAACGCCTATGTGACCAACCTGAACAACCTCATCCCCGGCACCGAATTTGAAAGTGCCAGCCTGGAAGAGGTCATCATGAAATCGGAGGGCGGCATCTTCAACAATGCCGCCCAGGTTTGGAACCACACCTTCTACTGGAACTGCCTGCGTGCACCCAGTGACAGCAACGCCCCAGCTGG
>JBNKLG010000030.1:0-27756 GCA_050292235.1 Sedimenticolaceae bacterium
CCTTTTTCCCTGCGGGTATGGAGGCGATCTATCCCTATGACACCACCCCCTTTGTACGCATCTCCATTGAGGAAGTGGTCAAGACCCTGATCGAGGCGGTGATCCTGGTATTTCTGGTGATGTATCTGTTTTTGCAGAACTTCCGGGCCACCCTTATCCCTACCATCGCCGTACCTGTCGTTTTGTTGGGCACCTTCGGCGTGCTGGCTGCCTTTGGCTTTTCCATCAACACCCTGACCATGTTCGCCACCGTGTTGGCCATCGGCCTGCTGGTGGACGATGCCATCGTGGTGGTGGAAAACGTCG
The DNA here is from genome assembly GCA_050292235.1 of Sedimenticolaceae bacterium. Classification (GTDB taxonomy): domain Bacteria; phylum Pseudomonadota; class Gammaproteobacteria; order Chromatiales; family Chromatiaceae; genus JBNKLG01. The sequence goes on from JBNKLG010000030.1 coordinate 307, forward strand.
AGCGTGTCATGCGTGAGGATGGCCTGCCACCCCGTGAGGCAACCCGAAAATCCATGGGCCAGATCGTCGGCGCCCTGGTGGGCATTGCCCTGGTGCTCTCAGCGGTATTCGTGCCCATGGCCTTCTTCGGGGGGTCCACCGGCGTCATCTACCGCCAGTTCTCCATCACCATCGTCTCCGCCATGCTGCTGTCGGTGCTGGTGGCCATGATCCTCACCCCTGCCCTCTGCGCCACCCTGCTCAAGCCCATCGACCACGAGAAACATGGGCAAAGAGGTGGTTTTTTCGGCTGGTTTAACCGCAACTTTGACCGGACAGCCCGCAGCTATCGCACTGGAGTAGCCGGCATCATCAAACGTAGCGGTCGTTTTCTGCTGGTCTATCTGCTCCTCGCCGTAGGCATGGGGACGCTGTTCAGCCGCCTGCCCAGCTCCTTTCTGCCCAGTGAAGACCAGGGTTTTCTCATGTTGCAGGTGATGCTGCCTGCCGGTGCCACCCGGGAACGCACCATCGAGGTGCTCGAACAGGTGGAAAAACACTTCCTGGAAAATGAATCGGAAACGCTGGATCAACTGATCACCGTCGCCGGTTTCAGTTTTGCCGGTAAGGGACAGAACATGGGCTTCGGCTTTGTGCGGCTCAAGGACTGGTCCCTGCGCAAAACAGCGGACAAGCGGGTTGACGCCGTTGCCGGACGCGCCATGGGTGCCTTTTCACAGATCCGTGATGCCATGGTCTTCGCCTTTGTGCCTCCCGCAGTAATCGAACTGGGCATGGCCAACGGCTTCGATGTGCACCTCCAGGATCAGGTGGGATTGGGTCACGAACAGCTGATGAATGCCCGCAACGCCTTTCTCGGTATGGCAGGCAAGGACAAGCGGCTGATGGCTGTGCGCCCTAACGGCCTGAATGACAACAGCCAGCTCCAGGTCCAGATCGACCACGCCAAAGCAGGGGCCTACGATCTCTCGGTCGCCCAGATCAACCAGGTGTTGTCTTCGGCCTGGGGTAGTACCTATGTAGATGATTTTATTCACGATGGCCGGGTAAAGAAGGTCTATATGCAGGCTGACGCCCCTTTCCGCATGCAGCCCAGCGACCTGGACAGCTGGTACGCCCGCAACAGCAAAGGGGAGATGGTGCCCTTCTCCGCCTTTGCCGATGCCCGCTGGAATCAGGGCTCGCCCCGGCTGGAGCGCTACAACGGCCTGCCTTCACTGGAACTCATGGGCCAGGCCGCCCCCGGCATCAGCTCCGGCGTCGCCATGTCAGTGGTGCAGGAGATCATGGCCAAACTGCCCAAGGGTGTGGGTTATGCCTGGACAGGCCTCTCCTTTGAGGAGCGCCTGGCCGGATCTCAGGCTCCTATGCTCTATGCCCTTTCGGTGCTGGTGGTCTTTCTGGCACTGGCGGCACTTTATGAAAGCTGGCTGGTGCCCTTCTCGGTAATGCTGGTGGTGCCTCTGGGTGTGTTGGGCGCTGTGGCCGCCATCAGCCTGCGCGGTCTGGATAATGATGTCTATTTCCAGGTCGGTCTGCTCACCACCATCGGTCTGGCAGCCAAGAATGCCATCCTCATCGTGGAGTTCGCCAAGACCCAGTATGAGCAGGGCATGGATCTGGTGGCCGCCACCCTGGAGGCCACCCGCATGCGACTCCGCCCGATCCTCATGACCTCCCTGGCCTTCGGCTTCGGCGTCCTGCCCCTGGCCCTGACCAAAGGTGCCGGTTCCGGCAGTCAGAATGCCATCGGCACCAGTGTGCTTGGCGGCATGCTCGCCGCCACCCTGCTGGGCATTTTCTTTGTGCCGCTCTTTTTTGTGCTGGTGAATCGCTGGTTCCGACGTCAGCGGCCTGCAACCCCGGCCAGCGGGAATGAGTGACCAGGAGACCAGCCGCGAGTTGCAGCCCCCGGCGCACTTTCTTTTTTTCGTCAGTGCCCTGATAGCTGTCGGCCCCCTGTCCATGGACGCCTACCTGCCTGCCCTGCCCAGCATCGCAGGGGATTTCCGGGTCAGCGTGACCGAGGTCAGCATCACCGTCAGTACCTATCTGCTGGGCTATGCCGTTGGCCAGTTCTTTGGCGGCCCCCTATCGGACCAGGTTGGCCGCAAGGCCATCGGCATCACGGGCCTTACCCTTTTCGTTCTGGCCAGCATCGGTATTTTGCAAACGGTGTCCCTCAGCCATCTGCTGCTGTGGCGGTTTTTCCAGGCCCTGGGGGGAGGTTTCGCCACCATCATCTCCATGGCCCTGATTCGGGACATCTACAGCCCCATTGAGGCAGGCAAGCGTTTTGCTACGGTCATGATGGTCATGATGCTGGCCCCCCTGCTGGCTCCGGCACTGGGCACCGTACTGCTCTCTTTTGGCTGGCATGCCATCTTCTGGCTGTTCGTGTTCTATGCGCTGGGCCTCTTTGCGGTGCTCCTGACCAGCATCCCGGAGACCCATCCGGCGCCGGCAAAACGCATCTCTCTGGTCTCGGTCGTCCATCAATACCGCGAGATCATCACGCATCGCAGTGATGGCCGCTGGGTTGCCATGCGCTTTCCACTGGCCATGGCCTTCAGCGGCAGTGTCCTGATGGTATTCGTCACCCACGCCGCCTTCATCTACCTGCACCATTTTCAGATGGGCGAGCGCTGGTTCCCCCTCCTCTTTGGCGCCAATGTGGTCGCCTTGATCCTCACCAATTTTCTCAGCAAGAAACTGTTGAACCGCCGCCATCCCCAGCCCTTGTTCCGGGTCGGCATGGCTATCCTGCTGCTGATGGCCTCCTGCCTTTTCATCGGAACGCTGCTGGCCCCTCAATCCCTGGCTGTGATCCTGCCACTGACCATGCTCACTGTGGGCAGCATCGGCCTGATCCACCCGGCGGGCATGACCCTCTACATGAGCCACTATCCCCGCACCGGCGGCAGCGCAGCCGCGGCCTTCACCACCCTGATGTTCGGTCTCGGCGGACTACTGGGCGCCCTGCCCAATCTCTTTCCCGATCACGGGCTGCTGCCCATTGTCAGCATCATCCTCGGTGCTGCTTTGGCCGCCAACCTCATCGGCCATCCGATCCCCAGGGTAGTACTGTCTGATCACAAGCCCTGACCAATCACCACCTGAACATCCGCCGGCTTGGCGTAATAGGGCCACGAGGTTACCAGCACCTCGACCCCGGTCGCAGCAAAGTCTGCTGCGTTGTCAGCATGAATTCCCCCGGCCACTGCGATCTTGGGTCGATTATCGGCAGGTAAGTCCTGCATCAGGGTCTGAATCTCCGCCAGTGGAAACTTTTCCAGTTGCAACACATCGGCATCCGACTCTGCAGCAGCCAAGGCCTCTGCCTGGGTTTTCACTTCCACCACCAGGCTTCGCTCGGGACAGGTCGTCTTCAGTTGGGCGATTTGCTGTGCCAGGGCATCGGCACCCGCTGTAGAAAGGTTGCGGTGTTCCGGGAACAACAGCAGGGTATCGGAGAGACCGGTGCGGTGCAGACTGGCCCCGCCCGCCAATACCGCTTTGGCCGAGAGGATGCGGGTACCTGGAATGGCCTTCCGGGTGCAGGCCACCACCACGGCCGGATTGACAGCACGGGCATTGGCCACCAGTCGTGACGTCGCTGTCGCCACACCGGAGGACCACTCCATCAGCATCTGCGCCACCTTCCAGCCCAGCAATAACTGTTCAGCGGTACCGCTGGCCTCCAGGATCAACTGTCCGGCTTTTAACCGATCACCGCTTCCGCCATGGGCCTTTACCTGGCAGCCGATGAGTGCCAGTAATCGCCCGGCCTCCTCCACACCGCACAGCGTCATGTCGCCTCTGGCCTGAAAACGCATCATTGCGACGCCATCCGGTAACGTTAAGGACCGGCTGGTGAGATCACCATAGGGCGCATCCTCTTTCAGATAGCTCAGCAGTGTGTTGTCATCCAGTATCATGGAGCCCCCTTTTCAACGTCAAAGGGGATAGCTTAGGACAACCGGGTTGAGGCGTCGTTGAAAATACCCAGTCACCCCACACACTCAGGCACACTCATACATCGGGTTTATCAGCATAGACCGTGATACTGAAGACACCTGCGCCGCTTTCCCGCACATTCTGCAACTCTGATTCTGAAAGATATGGCTGGAGCAGATCATCAGGCAACAGGATTTTTTTCTTCTTTTGTACCTGGATATTGACGAACCCGGTTTTTTGGATGATATCCAGATAGTCATCCATTTGCTGTGCTCCAGACACACAGCCCGCGTACATCTCAGCACTTTTTTTAAGACCATCAGGCAGGTCGCCTTCCAGCACGATATCTGAAATGGAAAAATGGCCACCCGGTTTCAGGATACGCCAGGTTTCAGAGAAGGCCTTTTCCTTGTCCGGCACCAGATTCATGACACAGTTGCTCACGACCACATCTGCCGTATTGTCTTCCAGCGGCATGGATTCGATATCGCCCAACCGGAATTCGACATTATCGATATTCAGCTTTGTCGCATTGCGCCGTGCTTTCTCGATCATCTCCGGCGTCATATCGATGCCGATCACAGCACCACTATCACCGACAATGGCGCGGGCGACAAAAGCATCATTGCCAGCACCAGAACCCAGATCGACCACCGTGTCGCCAACACCGATCTGGGCAAATTCGGTAGGCAAACCGCAACCGAGTCCCAGATCGGCCTCTTCAACATAGCCGGTCATTGTCGAATAGTTTTCTGCCATCAGGCTGTAGTCCGTGGTTGAACAGCCACAACCACAAGCGGATGTCTCATTGTCAGCCTTCGACTGTCCGGCAATGGCACCATATTTTTCCTTAACCAATTGTTTCAATTCATTTGATTCAGACATCAGTTTTCTCCCGTTAATATATCGTAATATTACGATTAATAAGGCCAAAAAAATTTAATAGCAGTGCTGAGTGGTCAAAAAATTCCCCATCAGCTTTTGCGCCTGCGCCAACACCTCAGTATCGATGCAATAACAGACCCGCGTACCTTCGATATCACCCCTGATCAGACCAGCGTCCTTTAGCGCGCGCAAATGCTGCGAGACCGTCGACTGCGATAGGGGTAGTACTTCGACAATGTCACCGCACATGCAGGCATTGCTCTTGGCCAGAAACTCCAATATGGCAATGCGGGCGGGATGCCCCAATGCCTTGGCCAGATCCGCCAGGCGGTTCTGCTCGTCGGTAAAAGCCTGTTTCTTTGATCGTCCCATCAGCATTAATCGTAATATTGCGATATTATAGCCATTTGTCAAATCCATCATACATAGACGGAGAACAACGATGAATGATCATACCAAAGGCTTGGAAACACTTCGGGGGCTGATCGGTGAAAAAAAGGCCGAGCAGGTGGCTGCGCGTTTCAGGGCATTGAGCCCGGCGTTTGAGCATGAGGCCATCTCCGTCGTTTTTGGCCGCACTTGGTCGCGAGAGGCCATCGACCCCAAAACCCGTTCTTTGTGCAGTATCGGTATTTTGGCAGCGCTTGGCCGCCATGGGGCACTGAAAATTGTTTTGGGTATCGCGTTGAATCAGGGTGCCTCGGTCGAGGAAGTCACCGAGGCTTTGCTACAGGTAGCCATTTACGCTGGCTACCCAGCAGCCTTTGATGCACTGCCAATTTTGCAGGAAGTACTGACCGAAAGAGACTGTTGATGTGCATATGCTCCCGCCGCTTAGGTCTCATCTGGACAAGACCCCCTCCAACGCCAGACGCAGTCGCTCAATAACCACCTCATCGGTTTGGTCGGCGGTCAAAAGCACCAGCTCTACTTCCGGCAGCGATGGGAGTTCGCCATCCAGAATATTGAGATCCGTCTCCAGCCAGCGTTGGGTACGTACACCGACACCCAAACCGGCCCGCAAGGCCGCCCGCAACCCAGCCAGACTGGGCGTCGACAGGACAATGCGCCAAGGTCTTCCGATAGCATCCAGCGCTGCCAGAACAGCATTGCGGAAGATGCAGGGACCATTGGACAAAACCAGTGGCAAAGGTTTTTCAGGATCGATCGTCAGATCCGGTGAAGCCACCCAAACCCGTTGCAGGCGTTCGATGACTTGGCAGCGAAAGCCCGACTCCGGTGGGGTACTCGGTTCTTGAAAGATCACCGCCAGATCCAGCTCCCCTCGCGCCACCTCTTCCCGAAGCCGGATCATGGCATCCACCCGAACCTCCAGCGCCACGCCGGGATGAAGCCGGGTAAAGTGGGCCAGCAGATCGGCCAGACCGCCATCGGCCACCTCCTGAGCAGCACCCAGACAAACCTGACCCTGTAGGCGGGTCTCCTCCAACGCAGCCATCGCCTCTTCATTGAGGGCCAGCAGGCGTCGGGCGTAGCCCAGTAATAGCTCTCCCCGTTCGGTCAGCGCAAAACGGCGGGTGTTACGGGCCAAAAGAGCCGTCTCCAACTGAGATTCCAACCGTTTGAGCTGCTGGCTGATCGTCGATTGGGTGCGATGCAGACGCTCAGCAGCTCGGGTAAAGCCACCGCCATCGACCACAGCCACAAAGCTTCTCAAGAGTTCCAAGTCCAGATCGCGCATAGCATTTATTTCTAAAACAAATAAATAATATTTGATTTAATTGTTTCACAAATTTATCTGGCCAGCATAGTCTTTTCCTAAATCACCCAAGGAGAACAACCCATGCCCTATGTCGACGTACAATTACAGCCCGCTCCCAGCCCAGAGCAGGCCAACACCCTGGCTCAAGGGATTACCGACGCCCTGGCTGACATCACCCATAAACGACCGGAAGTCACCTCGGTACGTATTGGCAGCCCTCCGGTTCAAACCTGGACTATTGGAGGTGCGCCCTGTCTAAAAACCACGGCCAGTTTGGACATCAAAATCACGGTTAACACTAACACCCAGGAAGAGAAGTCGGCATTGATCGCCAGATTGCATGGTCTGTTGGAAAGCACCCTGGGTGATCTGGCTGAGGCCAGCTACATCATGATCCACGAACTGCCCGCAGAAAACTGGGGCTACGCAGGCCGCACTCAAGCAGCAAGGGCCGCTGATCCGGCGTAATCAATCACCAGAGGAAACAAGTCATGTTGACACTTTATGATCTGAACCGATCCGGCAACTGCTACAAGGTTCGCCTGCTGCTGGCCCTGCTGGGGCTGGACTATGAGGCTATCCATACCGATTCCACAGCTGGGGAGACCCTCACCCCAGAGTTCAAACAGCTCAATCCCCGTGGCCAGATCCCGGTTCTGATCGATGGACAAGAGATCATCTGGGATTCCATGGCGATCCTGGTCTACCTAGCGCGGCGCTATGGAAATGAGCAGTGGTTACCGACCGATGCCCTGGCTGAGGCACGGGTGATGCAATGGCTGGCTGTGTCGGAAAACGAGCTGCTCTATGGCCTGGCCCGTGCCCGAGTCACCTGCCTGTTCAATCGCCCTTTCAATCTGGCCCAATGCCACCGTGATGCCGAGCCCGGTGTGGCTGCCATGGCAGAACGTTTGACCGATCATGATTGGCTGACAGCCAATCATCCCAGCATCGCCGACATTGCCTGTTATCCCTATGTGGCGCTGGCCCATGAAGGCGAATTTTCGTTAGGCCCATACCCATCCGTACAGGCTTGGCTGAACAGGGTGGCCACCCTGCCTGGCTGGGTGGCTATGGGGGACAAAGAATGAAATCAACCGTCTCCATCGATCCCCCAGTAAGTCTTCAACGCCCAACGAGCTCTGTCGTCGCCTTGTTCCGCCGCCAGGCCAAGCCAGGCACAGGCCTGCTCCATGTCTGTGGACACGCCGCGTCCCTCCTCATACATCTCGGCCAGCTCGCATTGCGCGTCCCTACTTCTCCTTTTTAGCAGCATCGATGCCCGGCCAACTGGCCAATAGCTTTAGCGCTGGATCGTAATATTGCTCCGCTGACTTGGCAAACCAAGCGCGCGCCTCTTTTTCGTCCTTGGTCACACCCTGGCCCTGCCGATAGATCATACCCAGACGGTATTGAGCAACGAAATTGCCCTTGGCTGCGGACTGCCGGTACCAATACAGGGCTTGGTAAATGTCTTGCGGCACCAAGGTACCCTGTTGGTAGAGATCCGCCAGAAGACATTGGGCCGCCGAGCCGTTTTCGAAGACATCGTCCGACTCGACCGGGGCCGCCTCGGCCTGTTCGGCAGTTTTCTGGTACCAGTGGAGCATCTTTTCCCTGTCGACCGGTAAGGCCTGACTGTAGAGATAGGCCAGGGCGTACATAGCCACCAGATCCCTCTCCTCGGCGGCCTGGTGCCAAGCGGCGATATGGCGGTCGCGCTCGGGAGAGGGGGCTTGATGGGCGATGATCATGTTCCGGCGGACGCGGGAGTCACCGGAGTTTGGTGTAAGTTGACCGACGCCGTAGGAATAACAGGGAATGAAATCGGCGGGCTGAAAGGCAGTTGTTTCCGCAAAACGCACACCGGGGATGAGATGCACAACGGGCGGATACTCTTCCTCCTCTCCCTCCCAAGCCGGAAACTGCCTAGCATCTCTTACCCGCAGAGGCAGGCCTATGCGCGGTTTTTCCGGGGTCGTTACCCGCTCATATTCCGTTGGTGTACTCGGAGGGAAGAGGCCTCTGGATAAGTCGTCATGGTGCGAATAGCTGTCTTCGAAAATGTACAGCCCATGTATAGATAGGCCATACCGATCAGACCGAGTGCATTCCCATCGCCGCCAAGCCAAAACCTGCCCCTTTATTAGCAGGCACAAGACATCCAGGTAATTATGAAGGTCAATGTAAAAGAGGGGGGCGAAATGGATCAAGGCGAACCACACAAGAAAAGGCAAGTGCCTTTACGTCGGCGGCATCAGCAGCGTCAGCAAGCAGAGCCACGCTATTCCAGCATCCACAGGTAATGGAGCTTCTGAGCTGTTTTTTCTCTTCTGCGGAAAGATCGGTGTGCAAGGCAAGTTTTTGTATCAACTCTCGTTGACCGGCTGGCAAGTCGGCCAGGACAGCCTCCAATTCAGCCGTCGTCCCGCCATCGGGGAAGGGGGCGTATTGAAGGGGGAGTATGGGTATCCCGTATTCATCTTTTTCGAGCTGCTCGTCCAACGAGTCCAGCCCCCCATACTCGGCCTTGGGCCCCTCAGGAACAGGCCCTGTTTCGCCGGTGATCATCAAAGCAACCTCGCCCGCCTCATCCATGGCAAACCAATAGGTATCCATGCTGTGGGCCGCCGGGTAGTCGATTTTTAGCGTGGGTTCCATGCTGTTTTCCCTCAAATGTCTGTCGGATACACAGCTTTCCACTGAATAAATTCAGATGGCCGCACGCCGTAGCGAGCCAGAACGCCTTCATGCAGCCGCCTGAGTTCTTCAACGATCAGCGCCTGAACATCGGCCCGCTCAGGCTCGGGAATTTGTTCATCGACTGATTTTTCAATGATAGCAATCGGATCGATGGCGGGTTGTGTCACCACCTGTTGGATCGTTCGCTTGATGAAATCACGCCAGGCCAAGCGCAAAGGGTCCGGCTCCACCAAGCCTTGCCTGATGGCAAAATATTCCTGGGTTGATCGCTCGTAGGCCCAGATGTAGAGATCCCGCAGCAGTTCCACCCGGGTCATTTCATAGACCCCAAGCATGGCACGGCTGTAGGCCTGCTCCGGCACATCCAGAAAGGTGAGTGGACAGAGGTTGGCCCGGAACAGCGGTAAATTCGCAGCCAGTCTTGAGGTGCGCTTATTGATGTCTGCAAAGGGTTGCAGATAGGGTAGATGCACCATCATGAAAAAGGATTGTTCAAAGGCGTCCGTTATCTTGTTTGCCTTGGCGAGCAGGTCATCCAGCGCGTCTTCGATTTGCTGGGGTGTTGACAGGGGGCGATAGACACTCTGCCCAATATCTACGGCGTGGCGACGGATTCTCCCTTCATCTGCTGGGTTTGGCAGCAGGTTCTCTGCCAGTGCCGAGTGCAGATTCATCAGGGTATAGCGGTTGAATCCAACCTCGTCGATATTCTCTACCAAAAGTTCGATGGCTGACTTGTGGTTCAGAATCATCTGCGTCTCGATGGCGGCCTTGCCGTGAGCTGCTCTCCCCTGCTCAATCAGTTTGCGCGTGTCCAAACGTGAATAGGTATTGCCCTCCAAATGGCTGGATGCCCAGGAAAGATCGATCAGCAATCGATTCAGAATGGCTCGGCTATAGGTTCCAGCCGGTTCATCGATATCTGCGGTCTTCCCCATTTTGCGCAATTGCCGCCGAATGGATTCAGGCAGATACCAGGTTTCACCGGGGCGGTAGGCATCCAGGAAATCACGCTGATAGCCAACGGGCTTGCGAGCCGCTGGTGGCTGATCTATGTAAGCCAGAATATCCTGGCTGTCCGCCGACATAGGTATAGCGCCTGGGAAAATATCGACTCCGCTACCCTTGTCTACTGTTTCGGCTTGAGCGTCCACTCGCCGAAAATATCGGCGTGCCCTGCCATGTCCCTCTGCAAGGATATGGCCGCTCTCAATCAGCTTCGCGAGCTGTCGCTGCGCGGTTCGCCGGGCAATGCCGGGGTGCAGATCCAGGAGTTCGGCCAGCATCCAACCTTTCGATAAGCTTTCGATGCTTTTCAGTAGATTCTCAGCTGAAGACATAGACACTCTGGCGCCATTGAAGGGTGATATGGCGCAATTATGGCGCAGTTCTCAAAACTGCGCCAATTACGCAGCAATCAAGTGGCGCAGTTCAGCGAACCAACAGGAACCGAAGCTGTGGGCAGCGGGGTAGTCGATTTTCATCGCGGGATACATACGGCCTTCCCTCACATCTCCGTCTACTCGAATGCCAAGCGAGCCGTGGCCGCGCAATTGACCAGGCCAAGTCCATCCAAGGCTGCGCTCAAGCCAGCATAGGAGAGCTCGGCCAGCGGTTGCCGGGCCGAGGTGTAGGAGCACCAGGCGACTTTTCGATCCCAGGAGATGGCGCAGAAGCGCGGGCTCTTGGCGCAGGCCGTCAGGCAGCTCATCGATTGGAAGGGGCCGTCTGCCACACTGGCCAGAGCCTTCGCCGTCGGCGTGTTGCCGCCGCGCTGTGGGATGTAGACAATGCGCTGATTGTCGATCCCGGCATCCCTCAGCTTTTGCGCAGCTTGAGCAGCGGATTCGATGCCATCCGCTGCTACCAGCAGATTAACACCACTGGCGATCCCTGCAGCTGCCAGCACATCGACTTTGGCGATCACGCGCTGAACCTCCTGCACGACCGCAGGCCGGTGGATAGAGAGGTGCACCTTGTCCGGTTTGGCCGCGACCAAACGCGCAAAGTGTTCGCTGTCGTCTAGCAGCAGGCCATTGCTGGTGATGGAGCGAAAGAGCTGGCCATGTAATGCCTTCAAGATTTTGGATAGATCGGGGAAGAGCAAGGGCTCGCCACCGCCAAAGAAGACCGCCTTCACTCCCTGTTTCAGACAATCCCGAACCAAACTCAAAACCTCATCGGCACTCCACAGGGTTTCCCCCTCAGGGCCGCTGCGGTTGTAGCAAAAATCGCATGCCTTGTCGCAGCGGTTGGTCAGTTCGATGGAGAGGCGCTCAATGGGCATGGTCTGTCGGAGATCCAGGCAAGTTCCCTGCCTCTTTATAGCCTAGCCAAGTAGGTTGGGCAAAGCACAGCGTACCCAACAATTGAGGAAAAAATGTGAGGCGCAAGAGTGGCGAGACCTGATCTTAGTCCAGCTCCTCAATCCCCCGATTGGCCAGCTCATCAGCCCGCTCATTCTCGGGATGACCACTGTGCCCCTTGACCCAGTGCCATTGGATCTGGTGCTGGGCCACCAGGGCATCCAGCTGTTTCCAGAGGTCGACATTCTTCACCGGCTGTTTGGAGGCAGTGCGCCAGCCGTTGCGTTTCCAGCCATGGATCCACTGGTTGATGCCCTGCTTCACATATTGGGAATCGGTGGTCATCTCCACTTCACAGGGCCGGTTCAGAGCCTCCAGAGCCCGAATCACCGCCGTCAGTTCCATGCGATTATTGGTGGTCTCTGACTCACCACCACAGAGCGCTTTCTCTGCATCACCAAAGCGCAACAGCGCGCCCCAACCGCCGGGACCAGGATTTCCCTTGCAGGCACCATCGGTAAAAATCTGGACGGACTTCGCCATCACTCTCCCCTCGCACTGGGTTCTGCCAGACCGGGCAAGAGCCCCCGTTGTTTCTGTTTCCAGCGGGGTTTGATCACATTCATCGGAATCTCCCGTTTAACGGCCATTAGGATACTGGCACCGGCAAAAGCAGGCCAAAGACGTTGTCCCAGGGTTTCCATCCCACTCAAACGCCGATACAACCCAGATCGGTGCAGAGGAGGTGCAAAGCCCAGGGGCTGACTGGCCTCGATCTCAAAGCCCAGCAGTCGAAACCAATCCTGAAGCCGGGTCAGACCAACAAAACGGCCAGACCAGGGAAAACTGGTCTCTTTTCCCGCCAAGGCAGCCCTCAGACCATAAAAGCTGAAGGGGTGAAAAATACTGACCAGAAGTCTACCACCAGGAATCAAGATACGGTCGATCTCACGCAGAACCCCGTGGGGATCATCAGAGAATTCCAAAACATGGGGCAAATAAACCACGTTCACCACATCTGAGGCAATGGGCAGAAGATGGGGCTCAGCATCCAGCTGGCACTCGAATGAATGCTGCCAATTCAGGCGCAACAGATGCCGAATACCAGACAATTCTGGCAGACCACAGCCCCAGTCGCCGATTTGCAATAGATATCGGCCATGCAGCTGATGGGCATGGGCCAAAATAAAAGTTTGCTCGCGCTGACAGAGCGCTTGACCCGGCATCGACGCATACCAATTCTGTACAGATTCTTCGGAATGCAAAAACTACCTCTTTTTTTCTGGTGAAACCTGTAAAGATGCAGTAGACTAGCCAGCCGCATCAGCCTATAGACCCTGCTCAGCATGACTGACTCTGGCCCTACGACTGAGGATCGCAGGAGGTTTTATCGGTTGTTTACCGGCTGCCTCCTGTGGATTTTGTTGACCGGTTGCGCCCAAGACAGCCTCTACTATACCCAAGCCTTCTCCGATAAGGATACCCACGCTTCCGGATCGGCATCCACCTCTGACACCGACGACCTTTGGGAAGCATTCCGCACCGGCATGGCCCTGCCCCAAATCGATAACCCGCGCATTGCCCAGGCCCGGGCCTTTTACCTGAGATACCCCAGGCATCTACCCCGCGTACAACAGCAGGCCAAGCCCTATATCAAGTACATTCTTACCGAACTGGAACGCCGCCATTTACCCAGTGAACTGGCACTCATCCCCATGGTGGAAAGTGGATATCGACCCAATGCCAGATCCCCCTACGCTGCCGTTGGCCTCTGGCAGTTCATGCCCGCTACCGGTCGGGCTTACGGCCTCCATGAAAATGAATGGTATGACGGCCGGCGCGATGTGATTGCCTCAACCCAAGCGGCCCTGAGCCACCTCAGCCGTGTTCATGCAGAGTTCAACAATGACTGGCTGCTCACCCTGGCAGCCTACAATGCCGGCGGGCCCACGATCCGCAATGCCATCAAACGCAATCTGGAGCAGGGCAAACCCACTGACTACTGGTCATTGGATCTGCCACGGGAAACCCAGCGTTACGTCCCTCGCCTGTTAGCGTTAAAGCAGCTGTTTGAGACACCAGAACATTACGGCATCCACTTGTTGCCCATCAGCAACCAGCCTCATTTCGAGAGCGTTGAGGTGGGCTCTCCCATCGATTTTGTACTTGCCGCCCGTCTGGCGGGGATGGATAAAGCCACCTTCCGCCAGCTCAACCCCGGTTTCAAGCTTTGGTTTACCGGACCAGGCAACCGCTTCCGCCTCCAGGTACCCTACCAGAAAGGCGAGGAGTTCAGGTCACTGGTAGCTGCCATCCCACCGCAAAACCGGGTGCTGTTGAAACCCCACCAGGTGACAAAGGGCGAAACCCTTTTACAGATTGCCAGCCTCTACAACTCCCAGGTTGAGTTAATCAAACATCAAAATGGTCTGGAGACCGACAAGCTCAAAGTCTCCTCCACCCTCTGGGTCCCAACGCCCTACTCTGAACAAGCCGCATCAAAACCTGAGACTGCCGCTCTAACAGCCTCTGCTGGCGCAAAGCCATCCAGCTAAAGTGGAGCTGAGATTCATGCCCTCTTTATGAGGGTTGCTGACAGCCCCCAGGCCACCAGATAGACCACCCAGAAGGAGAAGAGCACATCGCTGAAGAAGTGACCACCCTGCAAGATCCGCCCAAGGCCCACCAGGGCGCCCAGGCCGACGCCAAACCAAAACCAGCGGCGTCGGCCTGATGCCCAGCCCAGGGTCAGAAACCAGAAGCCCATGGCAGCGTGACCACTGACAAAGGAGCAGTTCTCCTGACATTGGTCAGCATGATGGAAAGGAGCGCTGTAGTTCTGCACACCGCCGAAAATCTGAATCTGATGAGGCCTCGCCCGCCCGGACTCAGCCTTGAGAATGCCATTGACAATCAGTCCCGGCCCCAGCAAGAGCACCAGTAAGAGATAGAGGGGCTTTCGGATGCCATGCCTTTGCCATCCAGCCCAGATCAGCCAGCCCAATAACAGCGGCACTATCAACAGATGCAGATGGGCGAAAGCCCAATAAAGTGTCCGCACCCAAAGCCGATTACCCAGATAGAACCCCTCGCCCGGATGGTAGAACCAGCCCGTTACAGCCAAGTCTAATCGCGGCCAGTGGAGAAAAATCACAACCATGGCCAAAGCGACCAGGAGGGGCCAAAGGGGATTTTTAAACATGAAATCGGACCTCTCGATACAGAGGTAAGAGATAGTCTTTGATTCCCGCCGCGAAACAGAGTGCGCCCATGCTCAGTTGAAACCAAGCTGCCAGGGCATAGCCTCCATCGTCATAAAACAGCGACTGGCCTGCCAATAGGCAAAATGCCAAACAAAAGAGATGCCCTTTCAGGCTCAAACCCCAACGCCAAACAGCCGCTAGGCGACACCCAGCCCAAGCCGACAAACAGCCCCCCAAAATTCCAGCAGCCACATCCACCGGCCAATGTACCCCTACCACCACGCGGCTAGCGGCAATCTCATAGGAGAAAAGGATCAGGGCCAAACGCAAACGCCAGTCCCGTACTAAACAGACCCAGACCGCCAGAAAGGCGGCGATGGTCATGCTGTGCCCGGAGGGAAAACTGTTGTGGCGATATCCAGGACCGTTGAGAAAGAAGCTGCCTTCGGCAAGCACAGCAGGAGGACGTAGAGCTCCCACCCAGGGTTTAAGCCCATGGGTTAGCAAAGCCGCAAAGAGAGCGGTCAGCATCATGGTCCAGAGGATCTCAGGACGACGGCGGGCAAAGAGCAGTGGCAGCGCCAACACGAGCCGGCCATCGCCCAACACCGTCACGCACTGCCAAAAACCATCCCCAAAATCCCGAGCCAGACCATTGATGGCAAGAAAGGCCGCGTGATAGCCCCCGCTCAGATAGAAGCACGCCAGGATCAGAGTAGCCACAATCGCCCAGCCCCGCATCCAACGCTCAGCACCTGATGACCAGACAGAACGCTCTTGAGCTTGGTGCAACTCAACAGACAGGGCCTCCCGCCAGAGTGAGAGATCAATCGCCATCCTTCGGCACCTTCACCAAGAGCACCCCACCCTGCTGAAAGACGATGTTCAGATCCTGTCGGCCCAGCTCCTTTTCCAATGAGGTTAGACGCCCCTTGCGGGTAAAGACCAGATCTCCCGGCTTGGGATCACGATGAGGGGTGATCGCCCGACGATAGAGACTGAAGCTGGGCATCCGGGTCTGATAGGCAACCACATCGGCAGGCTGAGACCGGGCCAGCAAGGCGGCCACCTTCACCGGCTGTTGCTGAGCGGCACTGATGACGGGCAGGAGCGTCCCATTCACCGCCACCGCCTGAACGATGCCCAAGAGCACCAGCCCCTGCCAGGGCAGTAACCATCGACGTCCGATAAAAAACAGCCCCAATGCCGATAGCAAACCCAGCGCCATGAGAGCACGGTAGACCCAGCCCATGGCCTCCCGGCCGGTCGCAACCAGGGCCTGGTCGTAGGCACCTCGGATCTTGGGCTCAGCCAAGGCCAACAACTCAGGGAAGGCTAACAAAAAACCGAATAGCAACAGCGGCGGCAGATAGGCCAGCCAAGGGTTTTGTAACCGCTCACGCCCCAGGGCCATCAACAGAAACAGCGGGGTGCAGCCATAGAGGATGTAATGAGGCAGTTGGGTGTTGGAGAAGGAGAAGAGCAGCAAGACCGGCAGAAACCAGATCCAAAGGAAACGCTGCAAGGGATCTTGCCAGGACTGGGCGAAGTTGGGCAGCTGGCACAGCAGCAGTCCTGCGAAGGGCATCAGCACAAAGGGCAACACCAGCAAATAATAGGCCCAATGGCCACCGTGGCCCTCCATGGTGCCGGAAAGGCGACCCAGGTTGTGGCCGAGGAAAAACCCCTCGAAAAAGGCCCAGCCCTGCTCGAAATAGACGGCAATATACCAAGGCAGCGCCACCACCAAAAACAGCAGCCAGCCGGGCAGGAAGAAAATCGCCTTCGCCCAATCCCGCCAGCGCCCGTAACTTCCAAAAAACAACGCACTGATCATGAAAGGCAGCACCACCGCCACCGGCCCTTTCGTCAGAAACCCCAGCCCCATCAACAGATAGATGCGATAGGCCAGCGGTTTGGCCGGGGTCTCAAAAAAACGGTAGATGTCGAAGAGAATGGCGGCCAGAATCAGATTCAACAGGGCATCGGCGATGGCGGCCTTGGCGATGACGCCGACGGTCAGACTCAAGGCCATGAAGGCGGCAGCAGCGGTGGCGGTCTCTTCCTCACAACGCTGGCGCACAAAGCGGTAGATGACCAACATCCAGCCCAGTGCCGCCAGGATAGAAGGGAGGCGCAAAGCAAACTCGTTCAGCCCCAGCAGGTTGACCGAAAGCGCCTGTAGCCAATAGATGAGAATGGGCTTGTCGTAGCGAGGCTCGCCATCCAGATAGGTGGCCAGATAGTTGCCACTGGCCAGCATCTCCCGTGTTGCCTCGCTGAAGGCCCCTTCGTCCAGATCGAACAGGGGCAGCGCATTGGCCTGCCAGATGAACGCCAGCAGGGGCAACAAGGTCAGCAGCCAGGGGCTCGCCAACCAGGATTTCAGCGTCGAATTCAAGTCACCGAGTCCTCGCGATGCCAATCTGCCCCCTCAACATCACGCCCTTCCGCCAGCAGATAGGCGCGGCCCTCGCGGGACTCGAAATAGGTCCGGGCCATGAGCTCAGCCAGAACACCGGTGGTCATAAACTGGATCGACATCACCACCAGCAGAATGCCCAGCATCAGCAAGGGGCGCTGGCCGATGTCGGCCCCCAAGATGATTTTGACATAGGCGAGATAGGTCAGGATCAGACCACCCAACGTGCCGAATCCCAGGCCAATCGAGCCGAAGAAGTGGCCAGGACGCGCCCGAAAGCGCAGGAAAAACATGACTGACAACAGATCCTGGATCACCCGAAAGGTTCGGGAAAGGCCATATTTGGACTGGCCGAACTGGCGGGCATGATGTTTTACCGGCGTTTCACCAATGCGTTCCGGCGGAGTCACACCCGCCACCCAGACGGGGATGAAGCGATGCATCTCGCCAAAAAGGCGCACCTGCTTGATCACCTGGGCCCGATAGACTTTGAGGCTACAGCCATAATCGTGCAGTCGCACCCCGCTGATCCGACCGATCAACCGGTTGGCCTGACGGGAAAAGAACTTGCGCACCGGTTCATCATGGCGCTTTTGCCGCCAGCCCTGCAGCAAATCCAGATCACGCTCCAATAACTCGTCCACCAGGCGGGGAATATCCGCCGGATCATTCTGCAAATCACCATCCAGGGTCGCGATCAGCTCACCCCGGGCAGCATCGATCCCTGCCTGCATGGCCGCCGTCTGGCCATAGTTGCGGCTTAAACGCAGGGGACGAACATAACCGCCATACTGCGACGCCCCTTGCTGCATGGCGGCGAAGGTGCCATCACTGCTGCCATCATCCACCAAAATCAGCTCCCAGAGGCCGCCATAGGTCGTCATGCTTTGGTGCATGCGCTCCAGCAACAGCGGCACATTCTCCCGCTCTTGGTAGAGGGGCACGACAATGGAGAGACTGGGAGCCAACGGCTCGGAAGGCAAAGACTGGGACAAGGGGACTGACTCGGTTGGAAAACGCCCTGTATGATACCTGAATATCCTTATTGGAGACCGGTTCGACCCACTATGGCCGAGACAGCCCCCTGCCCCTACTGCACCATTGTACGCCTGATTCTTGTCTGTTTGGTCGGTGGTGCCCTGTGCGGTTTTGGCGCTATCGCTCTGGGACTCTCTTCAAACGCCTCCATGATCGCCACCTTTTCCGGGGCATTTTTGCCGTTGTTCTGGTATTTCAAGCGCAAAAAAAATCATGACTGATTCCTACGCTCGCTGGCTGCTCCTCCTCAGCCTTTTTACCATGACGGGATGCGTCGGGCCGGGTTACTACGCCCAGGCCATCCGGGGCCACATGAACCTCATGGCCGATGCCAAGGATATCGGAACCCTGATTGGTGACCCTGCCACACCCCGTCCACTGAAGGCCCAGCTACAACAGGCCCAGGCCATACGCCGCTTCGCCACCGAGACGCTGTTGCTGCCGGACAATGCCAGTTATCAACGCTATAGCGATCTCAAACGCCCCTTCGCTACCTGGGTGGTGATTGCCACCCCAGCCTTCGATCTCGAGCCCAAACGCTGGTGTTTTCCCTTTGTGGGCTGTCTCAGCTACCGGGGCTATTTTGACCAGAATCAGGCCAAACAACTGGCAACTGAGTTACGGCAACAGGGTTACGATACGGCAGTCTCCGGTAGCCGGGCCTATTCCACCCTGGGCTGGTTCAGCGATCCGCTGCTCAATACCCAACTGGGTCAATCCGAGGGGCAGCTGGCGGAAATCATATTCCATGAGCTGGCCCATCAGAAGCTCTATTTCTCCGGTGATACCGCCTTCAACGAGGCTTTTGCTGTGGCGTTATCGCGATATGGTGCCGAACGCTGGCTACGGCAGAGCGGCCACTTCAAGGTCTTGGCCGCCTACCGCAAAGAGACCCGGCGCCTTGACCAGCTTAGTCAGCTGTTGCTGAAGCATCGACAAGCTTTAGGAAAACTCTATCGCCAAGACCTCGCTCATCAAACCATGATGATGGCCAAACAGCGCCAGTTCACCGCTTTAAAAGCGAATTATCGTCGCCTCAGACAAGGCTGGGGGCCATACCATGGTTATGATCGTTGGATGAACAGCGACCTCAATAACGCCCATCTGACTATGATTGCCACCTATCAGGAAATGGTGCCGGATTTTCAACGTTTGCTGAGCCGTTGTAACCACCAGTTAGCGCCCTATTATCAACAGTTAGAGAGTCTAAGATCGCTTGCCCCTGAGCAACGGCAACACCAGCTGAGAAAACTGCGTTGCAAAGAATTCCAACATCTTGACCGATGAGTTAAAAAGACCACTCAGGTACGAAACTGCCCTAACAACCTTTTGAGTTCGCTGCTCAGTTCGGTCAAGCCGGAACTGGCTTGTGAATTCTGCTGGCTACGTTCAACAACACCAGAAGCAAGCGCACTGATACTACTGATACTCTCGCTGATGTCATCGGAGACACTGGTTTGCTCTTCCACAGCATTCGCCACTTGCAGATTCATATCGGCAATCGCTGCTACAGCCTTCATAATGGCTTCGAGTGAATTTCTGACCACTGAGGTTTTATCTACCGAGTCCCGAGTCCCATCACGACTTTTTTGCATGGCAGCTACGGCGTTACGACTCCCCTGCTGCACCTGCTCTATCATCTGTTGGATCTCTTGCGTAGACTCCTGAGTCCGGCTAGCCAGTGTTCGTACTTCATCAGCCACCACGGCAAACCCTCGACCCTGCTCACCAGCCCGCGCCGCCTCGATAGCTGCGTTCAACGCCAGCAAATTGGTCTGTTCTGCGATACCGCGGATCACATCCAGAACACCACCGATACGTTCACTGTCCTCTTCAAGCCGTTGTACGACATTGGTCGCTGATTCGACCTCTGTCGCAAGCCGATCTATCACTGCCACCGCCTCACCTACTGCATCATTGGCCTGACTGGTCCCCTGCTTGGCCTCGTTAGCAGCATTGGCAGTATTCGATGCATTGCCGGACACTTCGGCAAAGCTGACCGACATCTGATTCATCGCTGTAGCAACCTGCTCAACTTCTGTCTGGTGCTTAGCGAGCAGCTCATTGGTTGCCAGTGAAATTTCATTGACCTGTTGTGCTGAACCATCAAGCTGCGTGGCGGACGATGTGACATGGGTGACCACGTCCTGGATCTTGGCAATGAACAGGTTGATCGACACCGCCACTCGACCAAACTCATCTTTGGTCGATACCTCGAGTCTTCGTGTCAGATCGCCATCACCCTCTGCCAGCTCACTGGCCAATAACTTAAGACGGCAAAGTGGCCTGCCAATCACTGAACGCGCAACCCACACAATCAGAGCAAGCGCCACAACCAATGCCAATAATGAAATCACCAGGGCATCAAACCACTCATCATTCACCACCGCACTCAAACGATCATTGGAGAAAGCAATGGCCAGCGTGCCAACGGGCGAATCGCCCTCTTTGCCTGATGTAATTGGCACCACCAGCCAGGCGTGTGTGCCTGATTCCTCATAGCGAAGCTCTTTGCCCACAGAGCTCAGGGCAGAATCAAGCGGGTATTCTGGAAGCTGCTTTGCCCGGTAGCGGGTTAGCACATTACCCTTTGCATCCCAGGTCACCAAATCAGAGACGGTGGAATCGGGCTTGGCCACCAATTGGGTATAAGCTGCCTCAATGGCCTGGGATTTTTTCCAGCGAACCCCTCCCTTTACGTTTTCAGCAAGCAGCTCCGTCGTATCGATGCGATTGAGTTTCGCTACCTCATACAAACCATGGTGTAGCCCCTGGCTTGATTCCCACACCAATGTTGCAAAGCCCAGGGCAACCACCGTCGCAACCGGAATCAGTAACTTCCATGCAACACTCATTGATCTCAATGACTGAAACATAGCGAATCCCCTCAAACGAGTGAACGTTACAGCGACTAGAGGCCATCCACATTCACACCGACAGTCACTGCACCGATAACCTGACCTCCATCGACAACCGGCAAACTGACCTGAGCCTGAAACACCTGGGTGGATTCATCCTGTTCCACGTCACTGACATGGATAGCATCAGCACCCACTAAATAGGTTTTCTGCCATTTGGCCTCATCACCCTGCCAATAATCAGAGGTCACATCGCTTTGGCCAACATTCAGTCCTTTGTTATCCATGACAAAGATCTCAGTATAAAGGCCCTGCCCATCCTCCTTGACCTTTTTCAGGTAGGTCGACAAGGCGTTGCCCAAGGTGGCATCGACCAGGGGCCCAGCACCTGACTTGACCTCAGCGCGCCACTGCTTATCCTGCACATCAATGTCAGCCTGAGAAAGCCCGGCATTTTTGGCGTTCTGAGCCTTTACGGCATCAATGACAACAGGGTTATTCAGCCAAGTGGGAAATTTGCTGCGACCCAATTCGCTAAGCTTGTCCGAAATCTCATCGGCCATCAGGGTGCAGCTGAAAAGGATGATGACAATAGAACCAAGCAATCTGAGCATTTTCATGGCGTTCTCCCTATCCAGAATTCAAGCAGCATGCTTTAACCTGTAAAGATCTGCAAAGACCTCTCAACTATAGTTGGAGTTTAGACCATAAAGTCGCCAATACCAGATCGATCGTCAAAGGTTCTGTTGCTTAGGCAAGCGGTTAGAAGCACCAGACAGAACCATTGCTCATCCAGCACTCAACAAGCTTGCTCTGGAAAGATTAGAGTTCAGCTGCTGGCGGAATGCCAGCACGGGCGTTGTAGATGGTGCCTGCCCGCTCAGCGTAATCCCGCAATACAGCGACAGCAGACTCACGCAGGACATCCCGGGCAAGGCTGATGCCCCGTCTCGCCAGAGACTGCTCCAGATCATCAGGTTTGGGGCCTTCATCAAAACCCAGTGTCCGAACGTCGGCGTCACGAGCACCAAAAACCAGGTGACGAACGCCAGACCAGAACAGCCCCCCCAGGCACATGGCACAGGGTTCAGCACTGCTGACCAGTTCATGAATCGGCTGGCCATGGGCACCCAGATCGTAGCTGCCCAGTTTGCGTTGTGCCAAGCTGAAGGCAACCATCTCCGCATGCAGCATGGAAAGGCCACTGCCCACCACCAGATTGACCCCCAGGGAAACCAGTCGACCTGACTCCTGCTCAAACACAGCAGCGGCAAAGGGGCCACCGGTACCCTGAATCACATTCTGACGGGAAGCCTCAATCACAAGGGCCATGCGGGATTCCGGATCGGGCAAGAGATCCTGTCCCTGTAAAAAGCCGGGCATCCAATCCGGCAACTGAAAATCAATCTGTTGTGGTTGCAGGCACATTCATAAACCTATCCCACTGAAATCCCGCACCTGAGGATGTTCAGTCTGGGTCGTAAGGGGTGTGGTTTCATCACGCAACAGCCACCTGGTGTGCATTCCGGCCTCGCGCGCAGCATCCAATTCCTCCCGGATATCCGATAAAAACAGGATCTCCCTTAAAGATAGTCCGATTTCCCTGGCAATTCTCTGGTACGAGACCACCTCGCGTTTCCCACCCATTCGGGTATCGAAATAGCCGCTGAACAGGGGCCGCAAATCCCCGGCATCGGAGTGACCGAACAGCAACTGCTGGGCCGCCGCCGACCCCGAGGAGTAGACATAGAGCCTCAGCCCCTGTTGCTGCCATTTCCGCAATTTGTTCACAGCATCGGCATAGACGTGACCGGTGAAATCACCCTGCTCATATCCCTGTTTCCAGATCTTGCCCTGCAAGACTTTGAGTGGCCCGACCTTATGGTCTTCATCCATCCAGCCCAGCAGTTGAGCAATAGCCGCCTCATCATCCAAGGCTTTCCCCACCTCGACTGACACCGCTTCCAATTGCTGGCGAACGTAAAACTCATGAACATGGGCACGCACAAAGTCAGCCAGATGCTGGCGGGCGTAGGGAAAAAGCACCTCATAAACGAAGGATACCGAGGTGGTGGTGCCCTCAATATCGGTAAGGATGGCGCGGATCAAGCGTAGCGCTCGTGATACTGATCAAAATCCGGAAACCGCTCGCCAAGGGTATCGCCCGTAAAGCGTGCCTCCCAGCCCTGATCGGTGGTAAAGAAACGGATGCAACGAAAGTTCGGCTTGACACCCATGTCGAACCAATGGGGGGTTTCGGCTGGCACGCTAACCAGATCGCCTGCCTCGCACCAGAGCATCCAGACCTCATCCCCCAGGTGGAGATAAAAGAGGCCGGCACCCTCAACGAAGAAACGAATCTCGAAATCGTCGTGGCGATGCTCGCTCAGAAATTTGGCACGCAGGGCTTCGCGCTGCGGATGATCCGGTCGCAAGCTGACCACATCCAAGGATTGAAAATCGTAGGCCTGGTTAAGGCGCTCAATGGGCTCAGCGTAAGCGGCCAATACCGCCTCCTGATCCGCCTCCGCCGCCAGATTCAGGATCGGCCAGCGTTCAAAACGCACACCCAGGGCACCCAAGCGTTGTGAGATCTGCTCCTGATCTTGCAGCTGTTGGACAACCTCTGCGTTGTCGGCATGGCAAATGGTCAGACTGCTCATGGGGTATCCCCTCTTCCTCGGTATTCGCACTCAAACAAGAATTCACAGGCCTCGATATGACGCAAGGCCGCTTCAACACTATCGCCCCAGGTATAAAAGCCGTGTCCCACAATGAGATAGGCCCAGGTCTGAGGCAAAAGATCCAAACGCCGGTCCACCGCCCGTGCCAGACGCTCGATATTTTGATCGTTGCCCACCACAGGGACAAACATCCGCGCCTCATGGCTTTCAATACCAGGAAAGGCCTTGAGTAGCTCGTAGCCACTCAGCAGCACCTCTTCATCAGCACACATCGACAGTAAAACGGCATAGGGACTGTGGGGATGCAATACCGCCTGCACCTCTGGATAACGGCGATAGAGATGGGTGTGCAGCAGGGTCTCAGCCGAAGATCGACGCCCATCCAAAGAGACGCCTTCGGCATCCACCCGCATGATATCTTCCTGAGTCAGCCGTCCCTTGTGACGACCGGAAACGGTAATGGCCAAAGTACCATCGGCCAAGCGGGCAGAAAAATTACCACTGGTGGCAGGTACCCAACCACGTTCAAACAGAAAACGTCCTGCTTCCATCAGCTCCAGCGTGCGCTGGGAAAAACCTTCGCTCACTCCGATTTTCCACCGAAATTGAGCACGACATATTCGTTCAACAGCCGTTTGAATTCCTTGGCAATATTCTCGCCTTTGAGGGTCGCCACCTTACGCCCGCCAATAAAAACCGGTGCGGATGGATTTTCACCATTTCCCGGCAAACTGATGCCAACGTCCGCCTGCTTGCTTTCTCCCGGGCCATTCACCACGCAGCCCATGACGGCCACTTTGAGGCTCTCAACCCCGGGGTAGGCCTGACGCCACCGGGGCATGATCTTACGGATATACTCCTGAATCTCCTGGGCCAGTTCCTGAAAATAGTTGCTGGAGGTGCGACCACAGCCGGGGCATGAGATGACCGTGGGTATAAAGGCGCGCAAGCCCATGGACTGGAGGATTTTTTGCGCCACGCGAACCTCACGGGTACGGGAGCCGCCCGGCTCCGGCGTAAGGGAAACCCGAATGGTATCGCCAATACCTTCCTGCAACAGCACACCCAAAGCGGCACTGGAAGCAACAACACCCGTATCCCCCATCCCGGCCTCGGTCAGCCCCAGGTGCAAGGCGTAATCGCTACGCCCGGCCAAACGACGATAGACGGCGATCAGATCCTGCACGCCACTCATCTTGCAGGAGAGCACCAGGCGATCACGACCCAATCCAAGCTGTTCTGCCCGGACTGCGCTGTTGATGGCCGAAGTCACCACAATCTCATACATGATGGCATCCGCAGACAGCGGTTGCTTGGAGGCGGCGTTGGAATCCATCATATGCGCCACCAACTGGGGATCCAAACTGCCCCAGTTGACACCGATACGCACCGCTTTTTCGTTCTTCAATGCCACCTCAATCATGGCAGAAAAGCTCTCATCCTTGGTTTGGCCACTACCAACATTGCCAGGATTGATACGATATTTGGCCAGTGCCTCGGCACAGGCCGGATGATCTGTCAGCAAACGGTGACCATTGAAATGAAAGTCGCCCACCAGGGGTACCTCAATATCCCTGGCCAATAGGGCGTCACGGATATGGGGTACAGCAGCGGCAGCCTCGTCAGAGTTCACGGTAATCCGTACCAACTCTGAACCGGCCTGGGCCAGTTTCGCCACCTGTTCCACCGTGGCATCGACATCGGCGGTATCGGTATTGGTCATGGACTGCACCACCACGGGAGAGGTGCCACCCAGCGTAATGTTCCCCACCTGAACGCTGTGGGTCTTGTGTCGTTTGATCGGGCTCATTTCCATCAGTGAATCATAGCGTAATCTTTGGGTAGAAAGGCTTGGAGATGCCGAGTTCGACGCCAAAACCGCCGCCTATGGCGGCCATTGAGGAAGAAAACCCGACCATCTCCAGTGAAAAGACGAATCTGTGAAGCAGGCATTGCCGCCAACCAGGACCAAACCTGGGCCAACCAATGATCGAAATCCGCCACCGCTTGCCACCAACCTTCGGCATCCCCTTGGCGTCGCGCCTCAGCTGCAGCTAAAAAGAGACGCAATTCCCCAGCTTTTGGCTGTTCTGACCAGGATCGACTACCGAGCCCCGTCGCCCGGGCCAACCCCTGAGCCAGCACACCCTCCCCAACCAGGGCATTGAAGGGCGGCGAAGTAACCTGAGGCAGACACCCTGCCCCATGCAACCAGAGGCCATTGATGACCACCCGACCCTGTTCTGTCCGCTGCTGATTGACGCTGGCCTGATGGAACAGCATCTCCACCTCGGTCAGCCGGGCCTGCCAGCAACTGGCATCGGCACCTGTCGGCAGGGCCGCCGAAGGAGAGCGGCCGACCACCCGACGCAGAGGTTGGGTATTGAGGTCTGGCATCGCTGACAAACGCAGATACCAGCGGGCAGGATGGGGAGCAATGAGCTCGATCTTCTCCTCGAAAAAATGGTGATTGAACAATTCGACCAGAGCCTTGGCCTCATCCGGGGTGATACCCAGATCAGCCCCATCAAACAGCAGCAGATTGGCCAGGTCAGCCTTGAGATACACCGGAGTGGCCTGCATCCAGATGTCATTGCCAGGATCCAGCCCCTCGCCCAGCATCAGTAAGGGGGTCAGAGGGGCTTCTGATGGCAATCCAAACAGGGCCAGCAATTGGGTATCCGTATCGCTCTCAGCAGCCAGGATATCTGCACGGCTGAGGAGCCTGGTCAGATAGGGATACTCACCCTCGACCGGCGTTTCTGGCGGCGGCAACAACAGATCAGGGGCAACAATGGTGAGAACAGCATCAGACATCGGCGTTCAGTATAGCCTGTATAATGCGAACTCATTACGTATTTACCCGAACCGGACCAACATGTATTTCATCGAATCCCGTGGCAACGATGGCCAACGGCCTGAGCGCATCCCTTTTTCCGAGGCCATTCTCAGCCCCATGTCCTCCTTCGGTGGCATCTATGTACCGGAGTCTCTGCCCGAATTGGGGCCGGATTTTCTGCAAACGCACATCCATTCCAGCTATCAGCAACTGGCCCAGGATTTTCTCAGCCGCTGCCAAATCGATATCGATGCCGAGCTGATTGACTGCGCCCTGGAAACTTACCAGGGATTCGATGACCCGACCAATCCAGTTCCTCTGGCCAAAGTACGTGAAGATCTCTATGTAGCCGAACTCTTCCACGGACCGACCCGTGCCTTCAAGGATATGGCGTTACAGCCCTTCGGAGTCATCCTCTCGGCCCTGGCTCAGGCCCGAGACGAACACTACCTGATCCTGGCCGCTACCAGCGGCGACACCGGACCAGCGGCTCTGGACACCTTTCGTAACAAGGCCAATATCCAGGTAGCCTGCCTCTATCCCCATGGCGGTACCTCAGACGTGCAACGGCTGCAGATGGTTACCGAGAGTGCGGACAACCTCAAGGTGATCGGCATCCACGGCAACTTCGACGATGCCCAGACCGCCCTCAAGACCCTGCTGGGATCGGAGACCTTCCGTGACCAGCTGCGCGCCCACAAAACCCAGCTCTCCGCCGCCAACTCGGTCAACTTCGGGCGCATCATTTTCCAAATTCTCTATCACCTCCACGCCTACCTGACCCTGGTGCGGCAAAAAGCCATTCAACTGGGCGACAAGGTCTATCTGGACG
>JBNKLG010000031.1:0-27433 GCA_050292235.1 Sedimenticolaceae bacterium
AGTGCCTGCACCAGGGCATCCAGGCCCTCGCCTGTCACCGCGGAGATTTGAAAGACCGGGCCTTCCCAGGTTATCTCTTTGACCAGATCCCCGGCGCAACGAGAAAACGCTTCCGCCGTCATCAGGTCTTTTTTGTTCAGGACCAACCAGCGTTCCCGCTCAGCGAGGTCTCCGCCAAACTGGGCGACTTCATTCATCACCTGGCGCATGTCATCGATGGGAGCGTGGCCGTCCAGCGGTGCCATATCGATCAGGTGCAACAGCAGGCGGGTGCGGGACAGGTGTTTGAGGAATTTGATGCCCAGCCCGGCACCCTCGGCGGCGCCGGCAATGATGCCCGGAATGTCGGCCACCACAAAGCTTTTTCCTGTGCCGGCCCGCACCACGCCAAGGTTGGGGTAGAGGGTGGTGAAGGGGTAGTCCGCCACCTTGGGGCGGGCACTGGAGACGCGCTGGATCAGGCTCGACTTGCCGGCGTTGGGCAAGCCCAGCAGGCCCACGTCGGCCAGGAGGATCAGCTCAAGCAGCAGCTGTCGCCGTTCGCCTTCAGTGGCGGGCACGCTCTGACGTGGGGCCCGGTTGGTGCTGCTTTTGAAATGGCAGTTGCCCAAGCCGCGCTGGCCGCCGGTGGCGACCAGCAGGCGCTCGCCATGGGTGAGTACCTCACCAATCACCTCTTCGGTCTCCTGGTCCATGGCCCGGGTGCCGACTGGCACGGAGATGAGCAGGTCTTCGCCTCTACGACCGGTCATTTGCCGACCCATACCATTTTTTCCCCGCTCGGCCTTGTAATGGCGCACATAGCGGAAATCCACCAGGGTATTGAGGCCCTCGTCGGCAACCAGGTAGACGCTGCCACCATCGCCACCGTCACCGCCGTCGGGGCCGCCTTTGGGGATATATTTTTCCCGGCGAAAGCTGACGCAGCCATTGCCGCCGTCACCTGCCTCCACCTTAATGACTGCTTCGTCTACAAATTTCATCAGCGTCAAACGCAAGAACCCCGCCTGGGCGGGGTTCATTGGCCAGCCGAATAAGGGTAAACCTTATTCAGCGGTGGGTTCTACCTCAACAAAGCAGCGATTCTTCGGACCCTTGGTCACGAAGCGTACCGTGCCATTGGCTTTGGAAAATAGGGTGTGATCTCTGCCGCAGCCGACGTTCTCACCGTTGTGGAACTTGGTACCGCGCTGACGCACGATGATGGAACCGGCAGAAACCTGCTGTCCACCATAAATCTTGACGCCAAGGCGTTTGGATTCTGAATCGCGACCGTTGCGGGAACTACCGCCTGCCTTCTTATGTGCCATTGTTTTCTACCCTTTGAACGATATGCCTGCGGCAATTAGCCGTTGATGCCGGTGATTTCAAGCTCAGTGAACCACTGACGGTGGCCCTGGCGGCGCATATAGTGTTTGCGACGACGGAACTTGATGATTTTGACCTTCTTGTCCCGACCATGGGCCTTGACGGTAGCGGTGACCTTGCCGCCTTCCAAATAGGGGGAGCCGATCTTGATGTCATCCCCATTGGCCAGCATCAGTACCTTGTCGATCTCAACGGAAGCGCCCTCTTCGGCCTCCAGCTTCTCGACTCGCACCTTGTCGCCCTGGGCCACGCGATACTGTTTGCCACCGGTCTGGATTACGGCATACATGCTTGTTACTCCAACTAACGAAAGGCCCGAATCAATGCCGGGCCAGAAAAACGGAAAAGAAAGAAGCGGAATCCTATCGCTTTACGCGCTTTTGGTCAAGATAAAGATCATCGTCTGCGATTTGATCGGGATTTTCCTAGCCATGATGTAATTCCGCGTTTTTGCTCAGCAGGCTGATGATGTCTTCATGACGCAGGACACCCAGGATCTCTTTGGGGTCGGTCATGGGTGCCTGGGCGCAAATCAGGGCGACGTTGCACTGATGCTTGCGCATCCGTCGCAGGGCCTGGGCCAGGGAGGTGGATGGTTCCAGGGTGACGAAATCGCTGCACATCATCTCCTCTACCGGGACATCGAAGTCGATGGCGTGGGGGAAGGGCTGTACCAGCCCGGCTACCTTGCCGTCGTGAACGATGATCGAGATCTGCTCGCTGGGGGGGAAACTACTGCGCTGTTCCAGGAGCTGGAATTCGGTGCTCATGATGTCGCGGGCAGTGAAGCTGCCGTGGATGTCGGTGGAGAGGCCGGTGGGGATAACATGGCCGCGGCGTAACAGTTTGATGGTGTAGACGTCGGCTCTGGAGATGGTATAGCGCACGGCATAGGCAATGCCGACGCTGATCATCACCGGCAGGATGACGTTGTAGTCGAGGGTCATTTCATAGGTGATCACCGCGGCGGTCAAAGGCGCGCTGGTGGCGGCAGCAACCAGCGCGGCCATGCCTGCCAGAGCGAAGGCCAGGGGATCGATGCCCATGCCGGGAAAGGCGAGATGTACCAGGCCGCCAAAGGTGGCGCCAATGGTTACGCCAAAGAAGAGCATGGGCGAGAAGACGCCGCCAGACCCACCGGAGCCGAGGGTCATGGAGGTGGCCAGCAGTTTGAGACCCAGCAGCAACAGCAGGAACCAGGGGCTGGTCAGGGCGCCGGTGAGGATGTCGGAGATGGTGGCGTAACCGACCCCCTGGACGTAGTAGTGTCCGAACTGCTTCTGCATCAGGACGATGAGAACGCCCAGCATCAGTGCACCTGCTGCGTGGCGCAGGTATTCGTTGGGAATGGTACGCTCGAACAGGTCAATGGCACCGTAGAGGGTGCGGATAATGAGCCAGGCGACCAGTCCCAATAGGGCGCCGAAGGGGAAGAACCAGAGCAGTGCCAGAGGGGAAAGATCGGGCAGTGGCCCGTCCAATTGGGGGATCACAAAGGCCGGTTCGGGGCCAATGAGCAGGCGGCCAATATGGGCGGAGATCACCGTCGAGACCGCTACCAGCATCAGCGAGCGGCTGTTGACGTTTACCAACAGCAGTTCGATGGAAAACAGAATTCCGGCCAGGGGGGCATTGAAGGTGGCGGCGATACCGGCGCTGGCCCCGCAACTGAGCAGCACGATCCGTTGCTGGGGGGGCAGATGAAACAATCCGGCCAGCCCGGAACTCATGGCCGCGCCGATCTGCACAATCGGCCCCTCGCGCCCCAGTGCACCGCCGGTGCCGATGGTGGTGGCCGAGGCGAGCGCCTTGACCAGACTTACCTTGCCTTTGATCACGCCCTGTTTGTAATGGATGGCGTCGATGACCTCAGGCACGCCATGGCCTTTGGCCTCCGGCGCAAAGTTTCGTACCAACCAGATGACGATGACGCTGCCGATCACCGGCACCAACACCAGTCCCCAGCCCCAGGGCGATTCGGGGGTGTGCAGGTTGGCGTCGTAATAGGGGGACCATTGGCCGAGAAAGGCCAGATTATGAATGCTGCCGATGAGCAAACGGAACAGGTAGGCACCGAAAGCGGCCAGAACACCCAGTACCAGCGCGGCGGCAAACATCCAGTAGAGCGGTCGCTCGTGGTAGATCTCGTCCGAGGCAGCGGATGGCAAGGTGGCAGGGGTATCGTTGGCGGATTGGGTGGTCATGAGAAACAGCTGTGTCTAACGGGTCTGGAAAGAGAGCAGATGCCGGGCTGAACGGAACATATTCGACTCTATTCCATCTATGTTCTCATTTTGTCCGTGGTGGGGCCAGGGGTAGCCTCTTTCTAAATGGGAGGTGAGCCTGAAAGGAGGTTGATGGTTCTGTTGGTTTCGCGCCCATGGGGCGCTCCTACGTGAAGGCGGGGACAATTTCATCAGATCGCCACCTGACGTCGATCTTGGAAAATTCAGCGCCTAACTCATACGCCCCCCATTATCTCGCGCCAATTTGCAGGAGCGCCCCATTGGCGTGATAGGTTTAACCAAAGCGTTTCAGATACCAGACCTCGAAGCCGCGCTTCATCCAATGGAAGGCTTTGCTGGCAGGCAGCACCAGGGTACGCTTTTCGGTTCGGCCCACCAACATGCCACGGTCGTTGCTGTCGACGATACAAAGCAGCTCGATCTTGAAACTCTGGGTCGGAGTCTGGCCGCTCAGCTCGGTCAGCAGATTGTCGGCGGCGGCCCGGGCCTGGAGATCGGCCATGTGGGCCTGCTTGGGCATCCAGTCAGGGCCGGGGAAACTGCCAGAGTCTCCGGCCACATAGACCCGCTCCCAGCCGGGAACCCGACACTGGGCATCGGCCTGCAACAGCCCTCCGGGGGAGCGCGGCAGGTCAGTGTTGTCGAACCAGAGATTGCCGGTCATGCCAGGCATGAAGAGAATGAGATCGGCGGGGAACTCGCCCCCTTCGGTGACCACCTGGGTCTCGCTGAAGGATTTGAGTTTGTGGCCCAGATGGGTCGCTATGCCACGTTTTTTCATCTCCTTCAGCAACCCTTCCACCGCCTTTGGCCCCAGGCGATTGCCTGGCTTGGGTGCCGGACTGAAGAAGGTGATCTGGAAGCGATCCCGTCTGCCCTCCTTACGTAACTGAGTGTCGATGCCGAAGAGAAACTCAAACATGGGGCCGCCGCGCATGGCGGTGGGCTCTTGGGGGTTGCCGGCAAAACCGATGGCGATGTGGCCGTCGTCCATGTCCCGCAGCCGATCGCGAATGTGCTCTGCGGCAGGGATGCCCTCACAGGGGGTGATGGCGTGTTCGATCCCCGGCAGTTTCTTGATGAATCGGCCACCGGAGGCGATGATCAGGCCGTCGTTTTCCACTTCGCCTGTATCGGTCAGTACCCGGCGACCGCCATTGTCCAGAGCGGTGGCGCTGCCCTGGTGGAAGTCGATGCGATGGATGCGGAGGAAGTGACCCAGATCGATACGTAAATCTTCCGCCTGACGCAGGCCGGAGGGAATCCAGATGGTTCCAGGCAGGTAGACAAACTCGGCCTTGGGGGCGATGAGGTCGATCTTTACCGAAGGGTCTTTTTTGCGCAGGCGGGCGGCGGCGGTGAGGGCGGCAAAGCCAGCGCCGATGATGCTGATCCGGGTCATGACAAAACTCCATGTGAAGGCAGGCGGTATTCTATAGGAAGTTGGTGCCTGCTGATCCTTTTACAAAAGTCGCCCTCTCAAGAACAGAGAGGGCGAGAGGGGAAGGTCAGTCGTTGTCTCCCATGACCAAACCACCGAGTCCGCCCAGCAGCGACCCTTCACCCACCGACTTTCCACCACCCTGGGGGGCTGCAGCATACATGCGCCCAGCCAGGCGGGAGAAGGGCAGGGATTGCACCCAGATGCGACCAGGGCCCCGCAATCGGGCGAAGAAGACGCCTTCGCCGCCAAAAATCATCGATTTGACCCCGCCGACCTTTTGCACGTCGAAATCCACCGTGCTCTCCATGGCGACCAGACAGCCGGTATCCAGGTGCAGCTCTTCACCGGCTTCGAGCCGACGCTCCACCAGGGTGCCGCCGGCCTGCATGAAGACCATGCCGTCGCCTTCCAGCTTCTGCATGATGAAACCCTCGCCGCCAAAGAGGCCGGTGAGAATCTTGCGCTGGAAATGGATGCCGATGGAGACACCCTTGGCGGCGCAGAGGAAACTGTCTTTCTGACAAATGAGGCGACCATTCACATCGGGCAGATGTATGGGCACGATGTTGCCGGGGTAGGGGGCCGCAAAGGCGACCCGCGCTTTGCCTGCACCCTGATGGGTGAAGACGGTGATGAATAGGCTCTCCCCCGTGATCAGGCGCTTACCCGCACCCAGCAGTTTGTCCATAAAGCCGCCGCCCTGCTGGGCAGCTGAACCATCGCCAAACAGGGTGGTCATCTCGATATCGGGATGTTTGAACATCATGGTGCCCGCCTCTGCCACGGCACTCTCACCAGGGTCCAATTCCACTTCGACAAACTGGCTTTCACTGCCATGAATCTCGAAATCGATCTCATCGGCACCGCTCCCCTTCGGCAAGGTGGGGGGAGGCTGAAAAGGCGAGGCCTGGTTCAATGCGGGAACATCCCGAATGGGTAGCCATTCTGCCATGCCCTCGGTCCAGGCAAAGCCATCTGAATTTTTGCGGGCGCGGCTGGCAGCATCGGACAAACTGACCGGACCAACCTGTTGGCCGTTATAGCTGAGATACCATTGAGACACCTGTGACCTCCAATTGTTTTGGCTTGAGAAGTGCCTATTATTTCAGGAAAAGCGGACCGGTTTCAGTACATAAATGGCTTTGCCCGATTGCTTTCTTGTGGTACGGCATTTCCTTGGTACACTGCGCCACCATGCTTCAGTTCCTGCAACTCAGTCTTCGTCGGGGTCCTCGCTTATTGTTTAGCGAGGCCGATGTTCGTATCCATCCCGGTCAGCGGGTGGGCATTACCGGTGCCAATGGCTGTGGCAAGTCCAGCCTCTTTGCCCTGATTCGGGGTGAGCTGCACGCCGATAGCGGTGATGTGCAATTGCCGCCGAACTGGGTGATCGCCGAGGTTCGCCAGGAGACGCCAGCCACTGATCGCTCGGCCATGGACTATGTGCTGGATGGTGATTCCGGCGTGCGCCGCTTGCAATCCGAATTGGCCAAGGCTGAGGCGGCTCACGATGGTCATCGACTGGGCGAGCTTCATGCCGAGCTGGAGGCCATCGGCGGCTATCAGGCCGAGAGTCGCGCCGGGCGGTTGCTGTATGGGTTGGGGTTTCGTCCCGGTGAGGAGTCCCGTCCGGTCAACAGCTTCTCCGGTGGCTGGCGTATGCGGCTCAATTTGGCCCAGGCCCTCATGTGTCGTTCCGATCTGCTGCTGCTGGATGAGCCGACCAATCACCTGGATCTGGAGGCAGTGCTTTGGCTGGAAAGCTGGCTGAGGGGCTATGGCGGCACCCTGCTGCTGATCTCCCACGACCGCGATTTTCTGGATGCAGTGGTGACTCAGGTGGCCCACATCGAACAGGGCCGGCTGGATCTCTACAGCGGCAATTACTCCGATTTCGAACAGGCACGGGCGGAGCGCCTGGCTCAGCAGCAGGCCAACTACCACCGTCAGCAGCGGGAGGTTGCCCATATTCAATCTTTCGTCGATCGTTTCAAGGCCAAGGCCACCAAGGCGCGGCAGGCCCAAAGCCGCCTCAAGATGCTGGAGCGTATGCAACGCATCGCTCCGGCCCATGTGGACTCTCCCTTTCATTTCCAGTTCCGGGCACCGGAGAAGAATCCCAATCCCCTGCTAAGCCTGGAACAGGCCGATCTGGGCTACGAGGGCCAGCGCATCCTCAAGATCAAACACCTGGTGATCGATGCCGGGCTGCGTGTTGGCCTCCTGGGGCCCAATGGTGCAGGCAAATCCACCCTGGTCAAGGCCCTGTCTGGTGATCAACGACTGTTGGCGGGAGTTCGCACCGGGGCCAAGGATCTGCGCATCGGCTATTTCGCCCAGCATCAACTGGATCAACTGCATGGCCCCAGTAGCCCGCTGGAACATCTCCAACGGTTAGATGGGACAGCCACAGAACAGAGCCTGCGCAATTTTCTGGGCGGCTTCGGTTTTGTGGGGGATCGGGTGCTGGAACCGGTCGCCCCTTTCTCTGGTGGAGAAAAGTCGCGTCTGGTGCTGGCGCTGCTGGTCTATCAGCGCCCCAATCTGCTATTGCTGGATGAGCCGACCAATCACCTGGATCTGGAGATGCGCCAAGCCCTGGCCCTGGCGTTGCAGGAATACGAAGGCGCTATGCTGCTGGTCTCACACGACCGCCACCTGCTGCGCTCGACGGTGGATGAACTCTGGATCGTGGCGGATGCTGGCGTAACCGAATTTGACCAAAGTCTGGAGGACTACCCGGCCTGGCTGGCTGCCCGAGAGAAACAGTCAGCACAAACCCCGCAGCCCAAGACCGACCGCAAGGCCCGAAAACGCCAATCTGCCGAGGTCCGCCAGCGCCTCCAGCCCCTGACCCGGCGGCTGAAGCAGGTGGAAAAAGAGATGGATGTTCTGAGCGAACATCAGGCCAAACTCGATGAACAACTGGCCGATCCGGTCCTATATGGCCAGGATGCCGGAGATAAACTCAAGGTCCTGGCGGGAGAGAAAAAAGAGCTGGAGAAACAGCGACAGCAGCTGGAGGAGGAGTGGATTTTGATTAGTGAGGAGGTGGAGAGTCTTGAGGGGGGGGTGTAGGCGACTCCTGTTGCGACACCTGATCAACTCCCTCAAATCACCCCCAAAAACGTCAACAACAAAATCATTCCAGAGCCCATGCTGTCCTCTTTTTCGGAGGGACTCTCCGGGGTTTTATTGTTCTTTCTGGCTTCAGAATATTTGTCACTCTGCTGAGGATCGTGGCGTTTGTTGTTGTCGGGAGGCTGGCTATGGGTATTGCCGTATCGATGGGTGATTTGATAATCCGTTGAGGCATCAATTTTGTCGAGGGTGGCGATATAGTCCGGTATCTCCTTGGGTTTGATGTGTTTTGCCACTGAGTGGAACTCATAATCCAGTTTGAGTACCCGGTTTTTGTCGTCATAGGCGACGATCTGGTTGTATTTCAGATAGGGCGAGTCGATATGGATCTTTTCATTGTCGATGTTCCACTCTTCTGGCAGCAGGACCCGGATGGTCTGGTGGATATGGACCGGGTAATCGAGTTGATAGGGTGAGTTCCGGCGCAGAATTTTGGGTCTGTTGGTTTGGGCGTTGATGGCATAGCTGTGAAAGTAGACGCTGTTCAGGCGTTTTTTTGGATTATTTTTCCAGATGCCTTTGATGCGGTAATGTTCATTGATGACAACCCGGTTTTCCTGTTCGTCGTCCTGGATTTTGAGGGCGTTCACGGATTCGATGTCGGGATAATATTTGCTGTAAAAATCGAGGTAGTGTTTGGCGATTCTGGCCTTGCCGTAGGAGTTGAGGCGACGGCGAAATTTTTCTGCCTCCAGCCCGCTCATGGTAGTGGTGATGTGGTAACTGGCAGTCTGGTTGATGCCTGCGATGAGGTTGAAGGTCTCGTCGTAATGAACGTGATGACCCGTATCGGGGGATGTCATGGGCACCAATTTATCGTTGCCGGGGCGTAGCACCAGGGCCAGGCCATAGTCTGGCTGGTAGAGGTTATTCAGACGGGTGCCTTGGTTGGTGATGGTGGGGTCGAGCCAGTAGGTTTTTCCGCTCCAGACGACCTGCACCAGGACATGGTTGAAGGCACGGAGCCTGGGGCCATCTTCGTCCAGGGCCTCGCCGTAGCGGGTGTTGACCAGGACGGGATAGGCCTCGATACCCAGATGACGCAGGATTTCCAACAGGAGAAGCGTTTTGCCCTTGCAGTCGCCATAGAGTCGTTGCACGGTTTCGTCGGCGGGGGTTGGGATGAAGCTGCCGGAGCCGATCTCTATGCCGACATAACGGATTTCGTTCTGAACATAGTGCAGGGCAGCAGCGATTTGATCAGGTTTGGTGAGGTGCTGACGTTTCAGATCATCGACCAGGTGGCGAAAGGCAGCGCTCTGGGGGTGAGCGGTTTGATAGTGGGGGACTCCCCAGGCGACGACCTCTTTCCACGTCTTCACACTGCTGAACACCACACGTGCCCAGGGGTCGTACCAGGAAGGGGATTCGCTGTCTATTTCCAGGGGGGCCTGGTAGGGAAGCTCCATGCGGTGTTCCCGGTGTGTCGGGTGCTCTATGGTGCGAACTTCTTGTTGTGAGGAGATGCGGGTCAGGTTCAGGGGCTTCTCTTTTGGCCAGAGTAATCGGTAGAACTGGCGGTCGATGGGGGAGCTCCACTGGAAGTAGAAGGCCTGGGTGACATGATCCTGATAGGCCGGGTTCTGGCCGTTGATGCTGTAGCTGTACTCCAGGATATCGCCCTTTTTTACCCCCTCCAGCAGCAGCGTGGCTGTCCAGCGCCCGTCGTACATCAGGTCTTCCAAGTTTTTTTCCCGCTGTAGCAGATCGACGCGCCCCTCTATGGGCTGCGGCATGGCCTTGCCATTGCGCCAAAGACGCACGTTGTGGAAGATCAGCTGCTGAAATTCCGGGTCGAAGGTCACGCTGATGCGAGAGTTATCTGCCACGGCCTCTTCACTCAGGAGCTGAAGGGCGTAGTGGTAATAGCGCTCGGTTCCCTGCCCGATTTTGACCTGCCGATCCGCCAGAAAATAACGTTTTCCCCGGTTGTGGCTGTCATTCTTTGCCGGGGCGTTGGGATCAATGGTAACCGATTCGACCCAGCCGGCTGCCTGACTGATGTGCACCTTTGGTGGTTCCGCAGCTTGAACACTGGTTGCGATCGAAAGAAAAGCCAACAGCAGAAAGTGCGTTGGGTATGAGAAAAAGGCGTTGGTTTGGTTTCGTATCATGTTGAATACTGTATGGCTAGTGGATTCGCAGGGAGATGGTTTCATCCGGTCTCGTTCCAGTCTTCATAAAGGCAGTTGCTTCCCTCCCACAATCTTAGACGCAGAGGCCCTTTCATGTGTCCTGTAGTGTCGAAGGCATTTACGGGTTTGATCTCTAGCTGGTATTTGCCTCGGGTCAGGAGTCGAAAAGAGAAGCCCGGCTCTATGCTGATGAGGTCAATCTGCATGGCCCCGGCGGGCAATAGGGAAAAATGCAGTGATGCATCCATGCCGCTTAGACCAAGGGAGTCCAGAACGGGGTCGCCATAATGGGACCAAACCCAGTAGGAGCCGATTTCAAGCCACAATCCGGCCCCACCAAAAACCCAGCGGCCTTGATTCATCACGGGGGAGCTCAGGCGTCGTCCCTGTAACATCTGGTTCAGATCGGGCAGATGAGTCATCAAAGACCAGCCTTGGCCCGGGATATGGCTGCCTCAATGGCAGCTTTGGCCTGAGGGCTGTTTTTCCAACAGCTGGTGCCCAGCATCTCTGCTATCCGGTGGGTAATTTGAAAGGTATCGTATTGCCGTAGCACTTCAAAAGAGTCAATCCCAATCTCTTCAAAACGCTGGATGACAGTTGGGCCGATGCCTTTGAGTTTGAGCAGGGCAGCCTTTTCCTGGAGTGAAAATCCCATGGCTGTTCTCCACTATTTCAGCAGTGAACCCAAAATCCCCCGAACCAGTTTGTTGCCCAACTGGCGACCGATAGAACTGGTCACAGAACGGGCGAGGCTTTTGACAATGGCCTCGCCGACGGATTGGCGATTGGATTTACGTTGCGGCGGAGGTGGGGGTGCTTGTTCTGCTGCGGCCTCTGCGGCTTGGGCAGCAGCTACGGCCTTTTTGTGCAGAACCTCGTAGGCCGATTCCCGATCCAGATCCTGATCATAGCGGCCCCTTAAGGGCGAACGCCGGATGATTTCGGTCCGCTCGGCTTCGGTCAAAGGCCCGATGCGGGAGGTGGGTGGACGGATGAGAATGCGTTCCACCGGGCTGGGGGTGCCCTTTTCATCCAGCACCGAGACCAGTGCCTCGCCGGTGCCCAGCTCGGTGATGACGGTTTCGCTATTCAGCCCGGGATTGGCGCGGAAGGTCTCGGCTACGGTCTGAACCGCTTTCTTGTCTCTGGGGGTGAAGGCGCGCAGGGCGTGTTGAATCTTGGCCCCCATCTGGCCCAGAACATCGCTGGGAATATCCAGCGGACTTTGGCTGATGAAGTAGACGCCAACGCCTTTGGAACGGATCAGGCGCACCACCTGCTCGATTTTGTCCAGCAGGGGTCGGGGGGCACGGTCGAACAACAGGTGGGCCTCGTCGAAAAAGAGCACCAGTTTGGGCTTGTCGGGATCGCCCACTTCGGGCAGTTGCTCGAAGAGTTCGGACAGTAGCCAGAGCAGGAAGGTGGCGTAGAGCCGGGGCGACTTGGCCATGAGTTCGGTGACATCCAGTACGCTGATGACACCTCGGCCACCAAAGTCGGTCATCATCAGATCGTTCAGATCCAGCGCGGGTTCGCCAAAGAAGTTTTCCGCACCCTGTTCCTCCAGCACCAGGAGACTGCGCTGGATGGCGCCGATGCTGGATTTGGAGATATTGCCGTATTCACTGCTCAGGTCCCTGGCGTTCTCCCCCACCCAGTTGAGCATGGCGCGCAGGTCTTTGAGATCGAGCAGCAGCAGGCCATTGTCGTCAGCAATGGCAAAGGTGCTGTAAAGCACGCCGGTCTGGGTATCGTTCAGCTCCAACAGGTTGGAGAGCAGAAGTGGGCCCATGTCCGAAATGGTGGTGCGGATGGGCTGGCCCAGCTGGCGCAGCAGATCCCAAAACATCACCGGATTGGCGGCCGGGCTGTAGTCCTCAATGCCAATCTGATCCAGGCGGGACTGGATCTTGTCGTTCATGCTGATGGCCTGGGCGGTGCCAGAGAGGTCGCCCTTCACATCGGCCATGAAGACCGGTACCCCGATGCGGGAAAAGCCTTCGGCCAGGATTTGCAGCGTGACGGTTTTGCCGGTGCCGGTAGCCCCGGCGATCATGCCGTGGCGATTGGCGGTCTTGCCCCGCAAATGCACCTGGGTGGTGCCATTACCGCCGATGAGAATGTCATTGCTCATGTACCCGGGCTCCAGTCTTTGGTGAGAATCCCTAAAGTATCAAAAGCTGGTGCGGGAATCAGCAGTTTAAAGCAGTGAAAAACCCGGCAACCTTCAGGTTGCCGGGCCCGTGACGGTGCCCTGAATATTCAGGGCATCATTTTAGTGCAGATCGTAGCCGCGCTCTTCGTGCTGGCTGATGTCGAGACCTTCGACCTCTGCTTCGTCGTTGACGCGCAGGCCGATGACCGTATCGACGACCTTAAGCAGTACCCAGCTGAGGAGAGCGGTGAAGGCGATGGTGCTGATGACGCCGATAAACTGTACCCAAAGCTGTCCACCCATGCTGCCGATACCTTTATTGAAACCATAGCCGCTGAAAAGTCCAAGCTGTGTGGAGGAGAAGATGCCCGCCAACAGGGTGCCCAGGATGCCGCCGACCCCGTGTACAGGAAAAACATCCAGGGAGTCATCGATCTTGAGCACCCGTTTGATGGTCATGGTTGAAGTGAAACAGACGATGCCTGCCAGCAGGCCGATGATGAGGGCGCTGCCCGGCCCCACAAAACCGGAAGCCGGCGTGATGGTACCCAGGCCAGCGACCATGCCGGTGACTGCGCCCAGGGCGCTGGGCTTGCCGAACTTCTTCCACTCGATGAAGGTCCAGGTGATGGCGCCGGTGGCGGCAGAGATGTGGGTCACCAGCAGGGCCATGGCCGCGTTGCCGTCGGCTGTCAGGGCGCTGCCACCATTGAAACCGAACCAGCCGACCCAGAGCAGGCCAGCACCGGTCACGGTCATGGTCATGTTGTGGGGTGGCATGGCGGTGGTCGGAAAGCCTTTGCGCGGCCCCATATAGAGGGCGGCGACCAAAGCGGCGACGCCCGCAGTGATATGCACCACGGTACCGCCAGCAAAATCATAGAGGCCCATCGCCTTCAGCCAGCCATTATCTGCCCAAACCCAGTGTGTAACGGGGACATAGACCAGCATCAGCCAGAGGGCGGAGAACAGCAGCATGGCGGAAAAACGCATGCGTTCGGCAAAGCCACCCACAATGAGTGCGGGTGTAATGATGGCAAAGGTCATCTGGAAGGCCATAAAGAGAGACTCAGGGATGGTGCCGGTCAGGCTCTCTCGACTCACGCCATTGAGTAGGATTTTGCTGAAGTCCCCGATCCAGCCATTGCCCGGACCAAAGGCCAGGCTATAGCCGACAATCAGCCAGAGAAGACTGGCGATGCCGGCAATGGCAAAACATTGCATCAAAACGGAGAGGACGTTCTTGGTGCGCACCAGGCCGCCATAGAACAGGGCCAGACCGGGTAAGGTCATCAAGAGAACCAGGGCGGTTGAGGTCAATATCCAGGCCGTGTCCGCACCATTCAGGGCGGTATCTGCGGCGGCTACGGGGGTGATGAACAATAAGGCGAGAAGGCCGGTCAATATTGGTGCGCGCATAGAGGGTCTCAGAGGATTGGGTGGTAAAATAAAGTGTGCGAGTATGCAGCGAATGTGCCAAATTGGGGCATTTATTATAATTAATTGATAATTAAATATTTTATTGTTACATAAGATTGGATGTGATTGGCTGTTGGTCATTGATTTGCACTATAGTAGTGCTTATTTGGAGGCAAATGGTTCTAAAATAGTGCTTATCAATTTGGGTTGGTGCAGTCCTATCGGTGGTCGCTTGCGCTAGAGTTTAGTGAGGGTGTATCGACCATTGCCTCCAAACCAGATACCCTTGCTCGCTCCATAACGATTTTTACCGGTGCACCTCTGTAATGATGAGGAATACACACTATTCTGGCAAAGACCGCCTGGTGATTCTGGATGCGGATGGCACCACCATCGATGCCTTTGCTGCTATCGGAAAGACCTTTCGCCGGCATGGCATGGATATCGG
Source organism: Sedimenticolaceae bacterium (assembly GCA_050292235.1). Classification (GTDB taxonomy): domain Bacteria; phylum Pseudomonadota; class Gammaproteobacteria; order Chromatiales; family Chromatiaceae; genus JBNKLG01. The sequence continues at coordinate 14,360 of JBNKLG010000031.1, forward strand.
TGATCTGGAGCGATTTCAAAAACGGCGCAATTTGTTTAAATACATTGGTGGAATCAAAGAGTTTCCTGCCAATCTTCGCCGTCAGTTGGGTAAAGGCAGTCGTGCACAGCTGATTCAGACTCTGACGGAGGTTTATCGCGAAGAGGGGGGGCTTTATGAAGGTGTGCGCGAACTGATCCAGCAGCTTATTGCCCGTGATGATATTCGGGTTGGTGTTGTTACCCGCAACATAACACTCGAACCCTTAGAGACGCTGGCCCGTTTGTTTCATCGCCACGACATTGAAGCGAGTGCCTTTGATTTTTTTATTCACCTGCCATTGGGAGAAAAGAAAACGGCCCAGTTTCTTAGCTTGCGGGACCGTTTTCGTCTGAATCCCGCCTTGACCTATGCCTGTGGTGATGAACATAAGGATTATCTGGCAGCCATTACGGCAGGTATGTATCCTTTTATGGTCTCCTATGGCTTTGAGAGCCACTGCCGATTGCTGGAGAAATGCGAGATTCCCGAGGCACATATCTCCCGGACGCCTGCCGAATTAATCTATCGGATGGCGCATACGCTGGGATTGAGGGAGGATTGAGGCTTTTGGGCTGCCCGCTAAAATGGGCTGTTAGTATTTCGACTGTTTTTTTATGTTTTTGAAGATTCGTTTTGCACTCCTGTTGTTTGTTTTGCCACTGATAGGTGTGGCCGGTTGTGAGTTCGATGCTGCATCTGTTCAGCTGATCTCCAATCGTTTTCCTGACGAGAAGGGTGAGCGGGTTCGTCAGGTGCAGCAGGCGCTCTGGGATATTGGGCTCTATCAGGGCATCGTCGATGGGCGGCCCAGTAAAGTGCTGGATGCGGTCATTAGCGATTACAAAAAGCGCCATCAGATGTTTCCTTCTGCAGAGATTGGGGAGGTTTTTTATACCTATCTGGTGGGATTGAACGAGATGGCGCCGTCTGTCAGTCTGCAGGGGGCTGCACTGGCCGATGATACTTTGGAGTTGAGGAGGCATCTCAAGGCTGGCGCAGAGGTGGATGGACGGGATGCCAATGGCTGGACGGCGCTACAGTATGCGGTACTCAGCGGCTCGCAGGAATCAGTCACGCTCTTGTTGGAGGCCGGAGCCAGTGTTGATTTGGCTACGCCCCAAGGCCATACCCCGGTGATGATCGCGGTGATCATGCATCGTCCGCGGGCTCTGTCCCGTCTGTTCAAATTTTGGCCCGACATTCTGCTGAAAAACCGCCAGGACATGATTGCTGAGGAGATTGCCTTTAACCAGAACCGGATGTCGTTGATGGCTCTGTTTCGCCGCCATCGGCTCTCCATGGAGCAAAGCCGGCTAGGCCGGCGCCTGCCTTTCCCGGTCCGCGTGGTGGCCTGGGATCGGCAGGAGTGTGAGCGGGCTCAGCGTTCACGTTTTGATGTGGTCTGCCAGGTGGTGCCAGAGTGTCGGCCGGAAAAAAATGCGGTCATCCTTTGTGATGCGAAAGGTGAGCCCTACGTGGATGCTGTCGTGACAGTTTTGAGCAAAAAATGGGGCCAAACGTTACGCTTGGATGCACGAGAGAAGAATTATGCCGGGCCATTACTGTGCCAAGAAGGTGACGTGATGGTGCTGGGGGTGAAATAACTGAACCGAGAGGAGTTGTTGAATGGAAGATTTGCAAGCATCCGAGGCCTGGCGGGTCTTCCGCATCCAGGCAGAGTTGATCGATGGTATTGAGACGCTGAATGGTCTGGGCCTGGCGGTTTCCATCTTTGGCAGTGCCCGGACCCCGGTTGACCATCCCATGTATCAGGCCGCTGAGCAGGTGTCGCGTCTGATCTCAGATGCGGGTTTTGCGGTGATTACCGGCGGTGGTCCAGGCATCATGGAGGCGGGCAACAAGGGTGGCATGGCGGGGCACAGTAAATCTGTAGGCCTCAATGTGCGTCTGCCTAATGAGCAAATGGCCAATGTCTACCAGGATCTGAGCCTCGATTTTCGCTACTTTTTCGTCCGTAAGCTCATGTTCGTCAAATATGCCGTAGGTTATGTCATTTTCCCCGGTGGTTTTGGCACCATGGATGAGCTGTTTGAGTCTTTAACCCTGATGCAGACGGCCAAGATTCGACGTTTCCCGGTTGTGTTGTATGGGGCCAGCTATTGGCGTGGTTTGGTGGATTGGCTGAAAAACACCATGTGTGAACAGGGTTATGTCAGTCCCGAGGACTTTGATCTCTTCCATGTGGTGAATGATCCGGCTGAGGCGCGCAATGTGATTACCGATTTCTGTGCCAAGGCCAAAGAGCAACCGGAGGATTTCCAGCGCCGTATGGTGGATCAGACCCCATAGTCATTTTCGGCTTTTGATAGGGATAGGTAAAAATATGAGCGAAGAGCACGGCGCGCCCCGACACCCGGTTGTACTGATCATTCTGGATGGTTTCGGGGTCAATCCTGGCAGGCTGAACAACGCGGTTCAGCTGGCGCAGACACCTCACCTGGATGCCATGATGGCCAACTTTCCCCATACCACATTGGATGCCTCGGGCATTGCTGTGGGGCTGCCAGTTGGTCAGATGGGCAATTCCGAGGTAGGGCATCTGACCCTGGGCGCTGGTCATGTCGTGCGTCAGGATCTGGTCTGCATCGACGACAGCATTCGCGATCACAGCTTTCAACAGAATCCGGCGCTGCTGGATGCGGTCAAGAAGGCAGCTGAACGGGGTGGTTTTATTCATCTCGCCGGGCTGGTGTCCGATGGCGGCGTGCATAGTCACAGCCGTCATCTCTATGCTTTGATCAACCTCTGCAAACAGCACAGTGTGCGCCCTCTATTGCATATGATTACCGATGGTCGGGATACCCCACCGAGGTCGGCTCTGGATGGGCTGAAGATCCTCTGCGATCGTGTCGATAAGGGTTTTGGTAAGGTGGCAACGGTGAGTGGACGATATTACGCCATGGATCGGGATCGGCGCTGGGATCGTACCGAACGGGCCTGGCGCGCCATGGTGATGGCTGAAGGTGAACGGGCGGGGTCGGCCCATGACGCTATTGAACGCTCTTATGAACAAGAGGTGACCGATGAGTTTATCCTGCCGACGGTGATCGATGATTACCAGGGTATGCAGGATGGCGATGTGCTCATTTTCTTCAACTTCCGTAAAGATCGGCCCAGACAGATCATCACCGCGCTGTTCAAAGAGGATTTCACCGATTTTGAACGGCCTCGTTTCCCGCAATTGGACATCACCTGCATGATGGCCTACGACCGTATGTATGGCCTGCCCTATGCCTTTGAGCCGGAAAGCCCGCGCGCCAGTCTGAGCGAAGTCATCAGCGGGGCGGATATCAAGCAGCTGCACTGCGCCGAGACCGAAAAATATGCCCATGTGACCTATTTTCTGAATGGTGGCCGTTCCGGTCAGATGCCTCTGGAGGAGCATGAGCTGATCGCTTCCCCCAAGGTGGCCACCTACGATGAAAAGCCGGAGATGAGTGCCCGTGAGGTGGCCGATGTGGTGGTAACGGCTATCGATGAGGACCATTATGGATTTATTGTGGTCAATTTTGCCAATGGCGATATGGTGGGGCATACGGCGGTTGTTCCTGCAGTGATCGAGGCGGTAGAGGTGTTGGATGAATGCGTGGGCAGGGTGGTGAAGGCGGCCCTGACCAAGGGCTATTCCGTGGTGCTTACCGCCGATCATGGCAATTGTGAGGAGATGGTCGATCCCGTGACCAAATCCCCCCACACCCAGCACACCACCTACCCCGTGCCCTGTCTGGTGATGGATTCCCACCACTGGCAGCTCACTACCGGTGGGGGCCTGGTTAACGTGGCGGCAACCGTGCTGCAGCTCATGGGATTGAGCAAGCCGCCAGAGATGACCGATTCCCTGTTACTAAAGCCCTTGAATAAGGCTGATTTGCCCGGCTTCTTAGTCGCAGACTGAAGCCTTATCGGGCGAAATCCGTTAACATATTCCCTTTTGCTTGGCGGCGGAGTATGCAGCAAGAGTCCGGTGATGCGTCCGAATCCCTGTTGGCCCTGATTGAAGATCCGGTCCAACTGCGTGAGTTGGCGACCGAGCAGCTGCCTCAGTTGGCTGAAGAGCTGCGGGAATATTTGATTCAGGCGGTTTCCCGTACTGGTGGTCATCTGGCTGCAGGCCTTGGGGTGGTCGAGCTGACCATTGCCCTGCACTATATTTTCAATACCCCGGAGGATCGCCTGGTCTGGGATGTGGGCCATCAGGCCTATCCCCATAAGATCCTGACCGGCCGTCGTCAGGCCATGGATACCCTGCGTCAGACCGGTGGTCTGTCCGGATTCCCCAAGCGAGAAGAGTCTCCTTACGACACCTTTGGCACCGGCCATTCCAGCACCTCCATCAGTGCTGCACTGGGTATGGCTCTGGCGGCGAATCGTCAGGGCTGTTCCCGTCAGACCATTGCTGTGATTGGCGATGGTGCTCTCTCTGGCGGTATGGCGCTGGAGGCACTGAATCATGCCGGCTCTCTGAAGGATATCGATCTTTTGGTGATCCTGAACGACAATGACATGTCCATCTCCAAGCCGGTGGGCGCCATGAGCAACTATCTGTCGAAGATGCTATCCGGCCGTGCCTACAACAGTTTTCGTGAAGGCAGCAAGGCCACCATCGGCAGCATCCCCGGCATGCATGATTTGTTGAGTCGCTGGGAAGAGCACATGAAGGGCCTGGTCATGCCCGGCACCTTTTTTGAAGAGCTGGGCTTTAATTACATCGGTCCGGTGGATGGGCACGATATGGAGAGTCTGCTAATCACCCTGGGCAACATGAAAAACATGCGAGGCCCCCGCCTGCTGCATGTGGTGACCCAGAAGGGTCGAGGCTATCATCCGGCAGAGAACGATCCCTGCGTCTATCATGGCGTGCAGCCTTTTGACCCGGATACCGGAGAGATGAATGGCACGGGCGGCCTTTTGACCTATACCAAGGTTTTTGGCCAATGGCTCTGTGATACCGCTGTACTGGATGAGCGCCTGGTAGCCATCACTCCGGCCATGTGCGAAGGTTCCGGCATGGTGTCCTTCTCCGAGCAGTTTCCAGATCGCTATTTTGATGTGGGCATTGCCGAACAGCACGCCGTGACCCTGGCAGCTGGCATGGCCTGTGAGGGGCTCAAGCCGGTGGTGGCCATCTACTCCTCTTTTCTGCAGCGGGCCTATGATCAGCTGATTCATGATGTGGCCATTCAGAAGCTGGATGTCACTTTCGCTGTTGATCGTGGCGGTTTGGTGGGCGCCGATGGCCCTACCCATGGCGGCACCTTCGACCTCAGTTTTTGTCGTACCATTCCCAATCTGGTGCTCATGGCGCCAGCTGACGAAAACGAGTGTCGCCATATGCTGGAAACGGCCTATCAATACCCGGGGCCCGCTCTGGTGCGCTATCCTCGTGGTGCTGGCCCTAGTGTGCCGGTGGTGCCTGATAATGAGGTGATTGCGATAGGCAAGGGTCGCTGGATTCACCAGGGCAAAGAGATTGTCATTCTCTCTTTTGGCGCTCTTATGTCCTCCGCTCGGCTGGCTGCTGAAGAGCTGGATGCCAGTCTGGTGGATATGCGCTTCATCAAACCCCTGGACGAGTCCCTGTTGGCGGAATTGGTTAATACCCACCGGCTCTGGGTGACACTGGAAGAAAACAGCGTGGTAGGCGGTGCCGGTTCGGCGGTCAATGAGTGGCTGATGGATGCTGGTGTGACTCTGCCCGTACTCAATCTGGGCCTGCCCGACCGTTTTATCGATCAGGGGACGCAGGTCCAGCAACTGGCGTCTATCGGGCTCGATCCCGAGGCCATTCTGGTCAGGATCAGGGCTTTTTCAGCAGATCATCCAGCTTGATGCGGACAGGGCTGGTTTTGGGCCCGCCATCTTGCCTTTCGATGTTGAACAGTCGCTGACCGTTGAGAATGGCGGAGCAATCGGCAGTTTTGCCGCGCCAGTCATGCAGGATTATGGCTAAAGGGTGTAGCAGGGCCAGCCAGAAAATCAGATCTGCCACGCTTCGATGCAGATGGGGCAAATACCATCCCAGCAGCACATCCTGTTGTGGTATCAGGCCTCCACTGATTGCCGCCAAAAGCAATAAAACATAAAGCAACAGATACAGGGGTTTCCAGAGCGGGTTTTGGCTGTGCCAGCGTGGCAGCGGTGCTTTACCCAGGCTGAGGTAAAACATCAGGGTGCCCTTGATGGTCTCTATTTCTCCAGTGTGAGGCAGAAGGGCATTCCAGCGCTCCAGCGGCTGGCCAAATAGACCCAGGGCAAGGCGCAGCACAAGCCCAAAGATGAGGAGGGCAGCTGCTAGTAAATGAAGTTCGCTGGCTGCAGCAGCTACTGATGGCGCCTGGGCAATGAGCCAGCCACTACCTATCAGGGTCAGGGTGGCGCTGGCTATTGCCAGGTGGGTGAAGCGATACCAGCCGCTCCAGATTGGGATTTGTCGCAGTTGTTCCGACATGGGGCTATTTCCTAGTAAGTCGCTTGGTATTTTGGGAGGGATTCACCTGTTAGGCAATGATATTTTGGGGGGCAGGTAAAGGGTATTTTCAGGTTCCTGCCAGCAATTGAAGGGTACGATGGCATAAAAAAACCCGCCATAAGGCGGGTTTTCCTGTGTTGGCGATAGGCCGAGGTCAGGCATTCATGGCCTTTTTGCGTCGAGACGCGCCAATCAACCCAACAAGACCCGTGCCAAAAAGCCAGGCAGCAGCAGGCAGCGGTACGGTGCCAACAGAACCGATTGGCACAGAAGCGAAACGCAAAGTACCACCAGCTACAAGGTATTCACCGAAACCGTCACCAAAGAAGGTGATGCTGGTGAAGTAGTCGCTGGAGTCAATGGCACCAATGAAGTTGGTGTAGCCTTCACCCTTTACATAACCAGGATTGTCGTTTCTGCTCAGGGCATTCGCCGGCAAGGTCGCTGCGCCACCATCAAAGGCAATCCAGAGGCCGGAACCATTCGCAGGAACGCCATAGTCACTGACAATGTCGGCAGGGCGAGAGCCGGTCATGCAGCAGGTTGCCCAGTCGCCAACCTCAAAGCCAAAGGCGTTGACGGCAGAGGAGAAGGTAAAGGTCAGTCCTGAGTTGTAACCAGGGATGGGGTCGCTGCTTGATGAGCGAGGATTGATACTCCATGCGGATCCCGAAAGGCCAGCGTAAGAGGCGGATGGAGAGACGCTACTGCCATCAGGTCGGGTGACCGTTACTGTGGCGGGATCGCCATTGGCATCGGTGTAGCTGTAGGTGCTGACGCCATTGACAACCTGTGCGGTGGCAACGGTCGAACCAGTTCCAGTGATGACATCGTCAAAAGCCGTACCGATGTCTGACAGTGCGGTGTTGATCACGACGGGGGCTGCCATAAGGCTGGTAGAGCCAAGCAGGAGCGAGGCAGCCGATAAGGTAGCAAGCGCAGTTTTCTTAATATTCATCAGGGGTCACCTGTAGGATTGGGGTACTAGATAAAAGTGATTCCGAGCAACTTTAACTTAAAATGTAAGGTGATGTAAAGGAAAGACCGAGGTCAACAGCGATGACAATATTTGGACATCCTCAAAGTGGTTTCAGCCTTGCTGGATACAGCTTTGAGTGGAGCTGATTAGGACTGGCAGGAGAGGTTTCTCGATCTGATGCTGTGAAAGCCCATAAAAGCCCATATTATGATGGTGGGCGCGGCTGGGTTCGAACCAGCGACCCCTGCCGTGTGAAGGCAGTGCTCTCCCACTGAGCTACGCGCCCCAAGGACTGTGACAGCCGTCAATTATACATGATTTGTGGCTGGTCGATGGCTCCCATCTATGCCAATCTATTTGATTGAACAAACTGCATTTTTTAAAGGTAGGCATGCTGTTATTTCGCCATTGGTTGTTTTGCCTCTTAGCCACGCTTCCCTCGGTGTCATTCGCTGAGAATGAGCGAATGGTGCATATTGCGAAGCTGGCATTTCGGCCTGCAGCAGAGGTGCAACAGCGCTGGCAGCCATTGGTGGAGTATCTCAATACAAAAGTCCCGGGTTATCGCTTTCAGATTGAGGCGCTGGGTTACCAGGAGCTGGAAACGGCGATTGCAGAACGAAAGGTCAATTTCATTTTGACCAATCCCGGTCACTATCTGCTTATGACCTATCGTAATGGTTTGTCATCTCCACTGGCAACGTTGATACAGACTGAAAATGGCCATCATATGTCCCGGTTCGGTGGTGTTGTGTTTACTCGGACAAGCCGAGCTGAGATTCAGGTATTTGAAGATTTGCGAGGTCGTCAGGTTGCTGCGGCAACCCGAGGTTCTTTGGGGGGATATCAGGCGCAGGCAATGGCGTTACTCGACAAAGGGCTCCAGGTGCCACGAGATTTGACATTGGTGGAGACGGGTATGCCCCATGACCGGGTGGTAAGGGCGGTTCTGGAGGGGCGGGCAGATGCAGGTTTTGTTCGCACCGGGGTACTGGAGCAGATGGCAAAAGAGGGGCGGTTGGATATCAGTAAAATCCGAGTGATTGGGCTACAAACGGCCAATGGCTTTCCCTATCTTTTGTCGACACGCCTCTACCCCGAATGGCCCTTTTCCGCCATGCCCGATATCGATCCTGATCTGGCACGGCAAGTCGCAGCGGCTCTGCTTTCGCTGCCTCATGACGGGGAGGAGGCAAAAGCGCTGCACATCCATGGGTTTGACGTTTCAGCGGATTATGAGGTGATGCGAGCCACCTTAAAGGCCTTGCGGTTACCCCCCTTTGATGGAACACCAGAATTCACACTGAGGGATATTTGGCAAAAATATCAATGGCCTTTGCTGGTGAGTTTTGCCTTGCTGGTTCTGGTCTTGTCGCTGCTGATCAGACTTTGGCTGCTCAATTGGCATTTGGCCGAAGAGCGCAGACGCATTGAGCGCACCTCACAGCGTTGGCAGCGGTTGCTGTGGGCTTTGGGAGAGGGGGTTTATGGGGTGGACACCGAGGGTGCCTGCTCATTCATCAATCCGGCAGCATCGGCCATGCTGGGGTTTTCCGAGTCGGAAGTATTGGGGAAAAACCAACATACCCTGTTTCATTATGAGCATGAGCGTGGAGATCATTATCCTGAGTCAGAATGCCCCATAACGTTGACGCTTCAGGATGGAGAGACAAGGCATCAGGAGGATTGGTTCTGGCGTAAGGACGGTAGCGGCTTTCCTGTGAGTCTCACCAGCACGGCCATTGTGGAGGACAGCGGCCGACAGGGCGCGGTGGTGGTTTTTCAGGATATTTCGGCGCGTCGACAGCTGGAAAAACGTTTGCGTAAAGTGGCTTCGACGGATGCGCTGACCCACTTGGCCAATCGAAGGCTCTTTATGGGGCAGTTACGTCGGGAGCTGAGCCGTATTGAGAGATCTGGGGATTCTGCCGTATTGATGATGGCTGACCTGGATCACTTTAAATCGGTGAATGATCGATATGGCCATGCTGTGGGGGATGCAGTATTGCGCTATTTTGCCAGTCTGGCTAAGAAAAGCCTGCGGGCAGCCGATGTTGTTGGCCGGTTAGGTGGCGAGGAGTTTGGTATGTTATTGCCAGTTACCGATGCTTTTGAGGCCATGAGCTTGGCAGAAAGATTGCGGGCTCTGTTGGAGAAGCACCCCATGAAGATGGGGCAAGGGGAGATTCCCCTGACCGTCAGTCTGGGCGTAACCGAGCTGGATCAGGAGGATGAGTCGCCGGAACAAGTGCTGGAGCGGGCGGACAACGCGCTTTATCAGGCAAAGAAAAATGGACGCAACCGGGTTGAGTTGTCTTTGCGTCAGAGCAGTTTGGAATCCAGCAGTTTGCTTAACCCTTCATTTATTCGTTTGCGTTGGAGAAGGCGCTATGAATGTGGCGAGCCAAATATTGATCAGGAGCATCGAACCCTGTTCTTGCTGGCCAACCATTTATTGGACCAAATGGTTGGGCCGAGTGGTGAGGCTAACTGGTCGGGGGTTAGTGCTGCCTTTGATGCGCTGTTGAGCCACTTGAGTGACCATTTTCAGCATGAAGAAAAAATCTTGGAGGCAAGGGGATACGGGGAGTGGGAGACCCATGCTACTGTGCACCGGGCTCTGGTCGAAAAGGCTAAGGCACTGCGTAGTCGAATTGAGTCCAAAAGTGTCGAAATGAATCAGATTATCGATTTTCTGATTATCGATACCGTCATCATGCATATGTTGCATGAGGACTGTAAGTTTTACGGGATCTTTGGGACAGCGGGACTGCCCTGTCCTCAAAAAAGAAGCAGCTAGCTGTTGATGGTCCCGGCTTTGGAAAGAGGCCGGGGCCATCAGTGTTACCGGGGCAGATTGCTCTCCCCCATCAACCAGGTATCCACTGCCTGAGCACACTGGCGGCCTTCACGAATGGCCCAGACCACCAGGGATTGACCGCGACGCATGTCACCGGCGGCAAAGACGCCCCCGACAGAGGTCTGGTACGCCTGGCTGCCTTCGGTCTGGCTCTGGACATTGCCACGGCCATCCAAGGCGACGCCCAGCTGTTCCAACATCCCTTCCTGTACCGGATGGACAAAGCCCATGGCCAGGGTGGCCAGTTCGCAGGGGATCTCAAACTCGGAATCCGCAACCTCGGACATCTGCCAGCGGCCCTGATCGTCCTTGTTCCATTCCACTTTAATGCATTGGGCAGCGCGCAGCTTGCCGTTGCCATCATCGAGGAAGGCCTTGGTGGCGATCTGCCAGAGGCGGGTGCAGCCCTCTTCCTGGGAGCTGGAGGTACGCATCTTGTTGGGCCAGTTGGGCCAGGTCAGGGCCTTGTCTTCCTTCTCTGGCGGTTGCGGCATGATCTCGATCTGGGTCACAGAGGTAGCGCCGTGGCGGTTGGAGGTGCCGATGCAGTCCGATCCGGTATCACCACCGCCGATGACCAGGACGTTTTTGCCCTTGGCGGAGATCAGGTCCCTCTCGGCACCCAGTACGCCCTGCACCACCTTGGAGTTGGCGCGGAGGAAGTCCATGGCGAAATGGACGCCCTCAAGTTCCCGACCCGGCACGGGCAGGTCGCGGGGATGCTCTGAGCCACCGGTCAGTACCACGGCATCGTACTCTTTCTGAATACGGGTGATGTCGAAGTTGTGGCCCACATGGGCATTGGTACGGAAGCTGACGCCCTCGGCGCGCATCTGCGAGACACGGCGGTCGATGAGCTTCTTGTCCAGCTTGAAATCGGGGATGCCGTAGCGCAGCAGGCCGCCGATGCGATCCTGCTTCTCGAACACCATCACCTGATGTCCGGCACGGGCCAGCTGTTGGGCGCAGGCCATGCCAGAGGGGCCTGAACCGATCACGGCCACCTTTTTGCCGCTGTGTTTGGGGGCGATCTGGGGCTGAATCCAGCCCTCTTCCCAGGCCTTGTCGACGATGGCGCACTCGATGGTCTTGATGGTGACCGGGGCGTCATCGATATTCAGGGTGCAGGACTCCTGACAGGGTGCCGGGCAGATGCGACCGGTGATCTCCGGGAAGTTGTTGGTGGAGTGGAGCACATCGCTCGCCTCGCGCCACTGGCCCCGATAGACCAGGTCGTTCCATTCGGGAATGATGTTGTTGACCGGGCAGCCCTGGTGGCAGAAGGGGATGCCACAGTCCATGCAGCGCGCCGCCTGGGTGGTCAAATCCCCATCGGAGAGGGCGATCACAAACTCCTGATAATGTTTGAGGCGCTCCTCAGCGGGAGCGAACTGGCGATCCTGCCGGGAAAATTCCATGAAACCGGTTGCCTTACCCATCAGTGGCTCCCCTTGGATTCGGTGGTCGATTGCGGTTGGGCCTGCATCTCAAGCAGAGCGCGGCGGTAGTCCACCGGCATCACCTTGACGAACCTGGGCAGGAGGCTGTCCCAGTTGTCCAGCACCCGGCGGGCCACAGCAGAGTTGGTGTAGTGCAGGTGCAGCTCTACCAGCTTGCGCAGGCGGGCGGCATCGGCGCGGGTCATGTCACCCAGATCGGCACTGGTGTCGTCACCGGAGATGCTCTCCAGCTCGACCATAGCCGGGTTGCAGCGCTGCTCGAAATCACCGGCCTCGTCCAGCACATAGGCGATACCGCCAGACATGCCAGCAGCGAAGTTGCGCCCGGTGGTGCCGAGACAGACGACGATGCCGCCGGTCATATATTCGCAGCCATGATCACCGACCCCTTCCACCACCGCGGTGGCACCGGAGTTACGCACGCAGAAACGCTCACCGGCGACGCCACGGAAATAGCACTCGCCCTTGATGGCCCCATAGAGCACCGTATTGCCGACGATGATGTTGTTTTCAGCGCGGTCGATCTTCGACTCCGCAGGCGGATAGATGACGATGCGGCCGCCGGAGAGGCCCTTGCCCACATAGTCGTTGCCTTCACCCGCCAGCTCGATGGTGACGCCATGGGCCAGCCATGCGCCGAGGGACTGGCCGGCAGTGCCTCGGGCCTGGATGTGAATGCTGTCGTCGGGCAGTCCGGCCAGACCATATTTCTCCGCCACCCGACCCGAGAGCAGGGTGCCGAAGGTGCGGTTGTAGTTGTGGACATCAATGGCGATCTTGACCGCCTGACCCTCGTTCAGCGCCGGGGCAGCCTGCTCGATCAGTTGGTTGTCGATGGCCTGATCGATGCCGTGATCCTGAGTCTCGCAGTTATAGACCTTCTCATCGGCACCACTGGCTGGCTTGGCCAGCAGGCGGCTGTAGTCCAGCCCCTTGGCCTTCCAGTGGTCGATGGCAGCGCGCATGTTGAGGCGGTCGCTCTGGCCGATCATCTCGTTGAAGCTGCGGAAGCCCAGCTTGGCCATCAGCTGGCGCACCTCTTCGGCGACGAAGAAGAAGTAGTTGATGACGTGCTCCGGCTTGCCGGTGAAGCGCTTGCGCAGCTCCGGATCCTGGGTCGCTATGCCCACCGGGCAGGTGTTGAGATGGCATTTGCGCATCATCAGGCAGCCTTCGGCGATCAGCGGCGCGGTGGCGAAGCCGATCTCGTCGGCGCCGAGCAGGCCAGCGATGACCACGTCGCGGCCGGTACGCATGCCGCCAT
>JBNKLG010000032.1:0-27281 GCA_050292235.1 Sedimenticolaceae bacterium
TTTCTGCCATCTCGTTTCTTCATGGCACTTAGTTTATCAAAAAAATAATATAATGTCCTGTGACTTGTTGACTTCTTGGTAAATTCATGGCGCTAACGATAGGCGCAGTCAGGCGCCATCAATAGTATTGAAAATACGGGATATTCTGGTTTCTCCCAAATCATGATGAGTAAAGAACCCAGCCACCAACGACAATACATTAAGGGATAGGGATAGAATAACCTGCTCCCCCCGATTCATTGGCTTTTGGAGGACAGAATGCCAAACCCGGATTCCGATAGGATCAGCTGGCGCGACTGGATCGTGCCGATCAAAGAGAACGACAAGACATTACGACAGGTTCTGGCAGATTCTGCCCACCTTAAGGCGGGTCAGAATGACATCCCGCTGATCATCCAGCTGGTAGAGAATCCCCGTTTTGACATCCCCGGCATCAATCTCTTCAACGGGGCAGTGGATCTGGAGACCCATGACTGCATCCATGTCCTGCTGGGCCGGGGCATGTTGCCCAAGGACGAGGCCTTTGTCATCGGCTTCACCATGGGCAGCACCAACCGGGTCTCCTTAACCGAAGAGTGGCTCTTCTCCCTGGCCTCGAAGTATCTCTACCCAGGCCCTTACAAATTCAGTGATGAGGATATCGCCGTGTTTAAGGATGCCGTCAGACTGGGCTTTGTCTCTGACTGCACGCCCCTGTCCGGGGTGGAGTATGCCCCCTATATGGATATGCCCCTGGGCAAGATCCGGACGCAACTGGGAGTCGAAAGTGATTTGCTCGAGGCCTATTACCGGATCGAACAGCGACGCTATCCTGACGACAAGGCCAGCGCCCGGGTGATCTGAGCGACCAATAAACTTGGTTCTTGACCTCCTGGTTAGCAATACCAATAATTAACACATGCAGCCTGACACAGAGGAGACACCCATGCCAAGAAATACCTCGGTCACCCTCGGTGACCACTTTGACCGGTTTATCGTGAGCAAAATTGACGAAGGCCGCTTTCAGTCCGTCAGCGAGGCCGTGCGTGCTGGCCTGCGCCTTCTGGAAGAGGATGAAACCAAACTTGAGGCTTTAAAAGCCAAGCTCCTGGCTGGCCGAAACAGCCCTTTGGTCGAAGATTTCGACCCCCAGCGGTTTTTGGCCGACATGCGCAGTAGATCCTGATGGCAGGCTATGGGCTACGCCGTCTCGCCCAACAAGACCTGAAAGAGATCTGGCACTACAGCCTTGAACAATGGGGCCTCGAACAGGCCGAACGCTACCTTGATGCCCTCTTTTCCTGTTTCGACGACCTGGCTGACAACCCGCAAATGGGTCGCCCCAGGGACGACATCCTGCCCGGTATCCGCAGTTTCCCCCAGGGCCGTCATCTGATCTTCTACGATATCAACGACCAAGGCATCGAGATCATTGGCATTATCCATCAGACTATGGATGTCGCCCTTCATCTGGACTCAGGCCTGTCAAAAGCGACTGATTGATCTCGATGAAGCCCATCCTCATCATCAAAGCAGGCACCACCTTCCCTGCCACCCGACAGCAGCTCGGGGATTTCGATCAATGGACAACGGACGCGCTGGCGCTCCCGGCCCCTGCCATCACGGTTCACGATCCCGTCCAGGATAAGGCACTACCCGATTCAATGGCCTATTCAGGCGTGGTCATCACCGGAGCCCATGCGATGGTCACCGACCCACTCCCCTGGATCGCCCGATTGGAATCCTGGCTGAGAACCCTGCTCCGGCAACAGGCCCCCATTTTTGGCATCTGCTTCGGCCATCAACTGTTGGCCCAGGCTGCTGGGGGTGAAGTGGGGTTTCATCCCCAGGGCAAGGAGATCAGCACCGTCACCATCGAGCTGACGGATGCGTCAGCGGAAGATCCCCTCTTCCACCGGCTCCCGACCACCTTTCCGGCCCATGTCACCCATGCCCAGAGCGTCTTCCATTTGCCGAAGGGTGCCACATTGCTGGCCCGCAACGGCCATGAACCGCATCAGGCCTTCCGCTTGGGAGACTCCGCCTGGGGTGTGCAATTTCACCCGGAATTCAGCCCAGAGATCATGCGCGCCTACATTCGGGAACAAGAGACCGAACTCAAGACGATAGGAATGGAAACATCAACCTTGTTAGATAGGGTTTCGGAGACAGAAGCTGCCCGCCAGCTGTTGCAACGTTTTGGCCATTGGGCAAGCAACAGAGCAGAATGAGAAAAATGGTGCAGAACCTGAGAGGGAAAATGAACGAACAGAGACCACCAACCGGCTTTGCCGCTGGCACCCTGGTGCACACCAAGGAGGGCCTCAAGCGCATCGAAGAGATCCAGGTGGGCGATTGGGTGCTGAGCCAGCCGGAATCATCCGGGAAACGGGCCTATAAACAAGTGGTCAGAACCACCTGCACTGAGGATACGCCGGTTTGGACCTTAAGATATTTTCCGAGAGCGGAGATGGACAAGACCGAGGCGGAAGAGCGTATGATGCCGGATGGCGATGTTTGCCGTCTGGTAGCTACTCCAGGCACAGGATTTGAAGCCGGAAAGACTCTGGCCACCGCTTCTGGGGCAAACGCAAGGGATGGGTTCAGCTTCAGGACATCGACCGCGAACGAGACGAAATTGAGCTGGGAAATGGTCATAGCGCACTGATTGATCAATATCCTCTCTACCGTACAGGGACCCCGGGAGTGGCTTGGCAGGAGGGGATGTTCGACCTTTATTTGGCGAACTCATTGACCTGCGTGATGGACTCCCTGAACACGTCGCCCCAAATTCTGAGGAGGTCATTCAGCCCGAATTCGTAGAACGCTGGGAAAATCCTTTCTACTTCAGAACTTCTGTCTACAACCTCGAGGTAGAGGATTTTCACACTTACTATGTGGACAGCCTGCCGATCTGGGCAGCAGGCCTGACCATCGTACCGCTGACCAGACAACCATAGGAGCGCCCCGTGGGCGCGATGTGTATGGTGGTGCGACACTCATATCATGACTTGCAGGCATGGGCTTCGCGCCCATGGGGCGCTCCTACTGGCGCTTGTGGGAGGTTGTGGGCGAGATAGTTTCTACCGGACTCAATCAGCTCGACAGATATTGCATCCTTTTGGCCTCTGACTCTGTGAGGAGAACCCCCTGCCGCTCTAGATGTTAGGATAGATTCTGGCTCAGTAAGCAAAGGCATGCGAACACCATGAAGATCCTGCTACGCATCATCCTCGGTTTGGCGCTTCTGCTCATTCTTGCGGTAATAGCCCTGCCTTACGCCATTCAGCCCAACGATTTCAAACCCCAGATTGCCGAACAGGTGAAGAAACGGACAGGGCGCGATCTGGCCATTGGTGGCGATATTGGCCTGAGTTTTTTCCCCTGGTTGGGGCTGGAGGTGTCGGATGTCAGCCTCGGCAACCCTGCCGGCTTTGGCACCGAACCTTTCGTGCAAATCGACAAGGCCAAGATTCGTGTCCGTCTGACACCGCTATTGAAGAAACGTCTTGAGGTGGATCAAGTGCTGCTGGAGGGGCTTTCTGCCCATTTGGTAACCGATGCCAGCGGGCGTCAGAACTGGGATTTTTCTGCCTCTGAAGCGCGGAATCCCCCCTCGAACAGCAGCAGCCAGACCAGCAAACCGCCCAATCGACAAAACCCGCCCGCCGCCGCCTTTCTGGTCGGCGGTGTCGATCTCAAGGGAGCCAAGCTGGTTTGGGATGACCACCGTCAGGGCAGACAGGTTCGTGTGGAGAACCTGAGCCTCTCCACCGGCAAACTGGCACCGGGCGAGCCGGTGGATCTGAATCTGGGTGCGCTGGTCACGCCGGAAGCCAAGAGGCCGGGTTATCAAATCCAGCTGGAGGCCCGGGTGGCGATGAGTGCCGATGGCAGTGAGATCCAGGTTACTCATCCCGGTTTTTCCGTTCAGGAACAGGGGGGTAAACCCCAGATCAGGCTCAGCGCGGAGGATGTGGGTCTCGACCTGAAACAGGGTCAGTTTCAGGTGAAGGGATTGAACCTGTCGGGGTTGCTGAACGTCCCGCAAATGCCTCAACTGCTGAAACTGGAGATGCACACGAACCTCGCTGGTCAGTTTTTGCAAATGCGCCTCAACGCCAGTGATTTCCGTTTCAAGCTGGGAGATGAGAAAGGCAGTCGCCAGCTCACAGGCGGCGCTCAAATCTTCTTTGATCTACCCAGAACCATGGCCGAGATCAGAGCGTTGCATTTGGCCAGCGATGATTTGAACCTCAAGGGCAACTTGCGGATTTCCAGATTACTGTCTGATGCACCCGCCATTGAAGGGAAATTGAGTCTGGCCACTTTCAACCCGCGCAAGCTGATGCAGGATTGGGGCATTCAGCCGCCACAAACCGCTGATGCCAAACGCCTGATCCGAACCAGCTTCAGCACCACGCTGGGAGGCAATACCCAAGAGCTGGTGCTGAATAACCTTTTGCTTCAGTTGGATCAGACTCAGCTTAAGGGCCGCCTTAGCCTCAGGGCCAAGCCTAGACCCAAGCTGACATTCAATCTCACCGGCAATCAGTTGGATCTGGACGCCTACTTGCCACCAGCCTCTGCATCATCGGCAAAACCCCAATCAAAAACTGGCCAAAAGGCATCCCGACAGAAGAGTCCTTTTGAATCGCTGTTTATTGCGGATCTCAATGGCAGACTCAGCCTGGACCATTTTAGTTTCCAGGGCATTCAGGCCAGAGAGATTGAACTTCAGATCAACCAGTCCAACCGCAAGCTGAGCATCCAGCAAAAGGTCGGCAACTTTTACCAGGGCAGTTATCAGGGACTGGCGGTGTTGAATGGTCAAAAACCGACCCTGGTCGTGACCAAAAAGGGGCGCCTCAGTGGGGTTCAGATCAAACCCCTGCTCAAGGCCCTAAAACAGGACGATCGCCTGCAGGGCAAGGCCGACATCGATTTCAATACCAGCGCACGTGGAGGCGATATTCAGGCGATGTGGAACTCGGTGAGCGGTGATCTGAAGGTCAGCATCCGCGATGGTGCCATTCAAGGCTTCAATCTGGCCGAGATCATCCGTAGCGCCAAACACCAATGGGATACCCTGCGCGGCAAAAAGACCCGGGCCACAACGAGCAACGAAAGCCCCAAAACCGACTTCTCTTCCCTGGTCGCCACGATCAAGCTTAAGGGACCCGTGGTCAACAACACCCGTCTGGATCTCAAATCACCCTATCTGCGTGTCGAGGGCAAAGGCCAGATCAATGGTAAAAGCCAGCAGATCAATTATCAGCTCACCACCGTCATTGTGGACAGCGCCAAGGGCCAGGATGGCAAAGACTTCAAACAGCTGACCAACCTGCCCCTTAAAATGGCCTACAAAGGCCCTATATCAGGCATGCAGGATTGGCGCAAATGGAAGCTGGATCTGGGAGAGGTTCTCAAGGCTCAGCTCAAAAAAGAGGCTGAAGATGAGGGGCGGCGCCTGCTGGAAAAGAAACTGGGTGTCAGCGGCAAAGATGCCAATGGCAAAAAACGTCGTACCGAGGATATGGTGATCGACTCGCTGATCAAACGCCTTTAGCCCATGCCCACCGACTGGAGAAATGAGCCCGCCGACTTTGGCCAACGCCTGACCCAGTGGCATCGGGCCAAAGGGCGTAAAGAGCTGCCCTGGCAGCAGGACGCGACCCCCTACCGGGTCTGGGTGTCGGAGATCATGTTGCAACAGACCCAGGCCACCACGGTCATCCCCTACTTTCAGCGATTCATGGAGCGATTTCCCGGTCTTGTCCAGCTGTCGGAGGCGGAGATTGATCAGGTGCTGCATCTCTGGTCTGGGCTGGGCTACTACGCCCGTGCCCGCAATCTGCACCGAACGGCCCAAAAGGTGATGGCAGAGCATCAGGGCCAAATGCCAGAAAATATCGACCAACTTATGGCCCTGCCTGGCATTGGTCGCTCTACTGC
Organism: Sedimenticolaceae bacterium; assembly: GCA_050292235.1. Lineage (GTDB taxonomy): Bacteria > Pseudomonadota > Gammaproteobacteria > Chromatiales > Chromatiaceae > JBNKLG01. Next base: position 5,935 of record JBNKLG010000032.1, read on the forward strand.
TGGCGCCATCCTCTCTCTGAGCCTGGGGCAGCATCAGCCGATCCTGGATGGCAACGTCAAACGGGTGCTGACACGCTGCTTCGCCATCCCTGGCTGGCCGGGTCAAAGCGCCGTGCTCAAACAGCTCTGGGCCCTGAGTGAACAGCTGACCCCGGCCCTGGACACCGCCGTCTACAATCAGGCCATGATGGACCTTGGCGCTCTTGTCTGCCGACGCAGCCAGCCCCAATGTGCGGCCTGTCCACTTCAATCCAACTGTATCGCCCATAGAGAAGGTGACTGGGCTGAGTATCCCGGAAAACGCCGTCAGACCGAAAAGCCCATCCGTCAGACCCGGATGCTGCTGGTACGAAACGATGAGAACCGTATCCTGCTGCTCCAGCGCCCCGCCCAAGGGCTATGGGGCGGACTCTGGTCGCTGCCAGAATGTGGAATGGATGACCAACCCCGGGACTGGATACAGCAACAGCTTGGGCTGGAGGTCGATATTGACGCCGCGATCCCTGCCTTCCGCCACACCTTTACCCACTTCCACCTCGATATCCATCCCGTCGAAACCCGTTTAACCAGAGGGGCTTTGGCGGTAAAAGCCGGGCAGCATCTCTGGTATAACCCATCAGATCCACCACAACTGGGGCTGGCCGCGCCGGTCGCCCGCCTTTTGGGAGTTACTCATGGCAAGAATGGTGCAGTGCGTTAGACTTAATAGAGAAGCTGAAGGTTTGGAACGACAACCCTACCCCGGGGATTTGGGCAAAAAGGTCTTCGATCATGTCAGCAAAACCGCCTGGCAGGATTGGCTGAAATTCCAGACCATGTTGATCAACGAGAATCGCTTGAGCTTCATAGACCCCAAAGCCAAAGCCTTTCTCGAACAGCAGATGGAGAATTACTTTTTTGGTGAAGGCGCGGCCCTGCCAACAGACTATGTCCCACCAAAATAGTGCCTGAGAGAGACCCATGATTGCGTCCAACAGCACAGCCATCAGCCCCAGCGATTTCTTCAGGCAGGAAGGGGCAGTCTCTGCCCAAACCAACAACCAGGCCAACCCTTCCCAAGCCACCGCCAACAAAGAAGAGCTGGACACCGATGAACAACGTGAAGTTCAAGAGTTAAAACGCCAGGACACCGCTGTTCGCGCTCATGAAGCCGCCCATATCGCCGCAGGCGGTGGCATCGTCAGAGGGGGCGCCCAGTTCCAGTACGAAAATGGCCCCGATGGCAAACGCTACGCAGTCGCTGGCGAGGTCTCCATCGACAGCTCCAAGGTTTCTGGCGACCCTCAGGCCACCCTCACCAAGGCCGAACAGATCCAGCGTGCCGCCCTGGCCCCGGCTGACCCTTCGGCTCAGGATCGACGCGTTGCGGCCCAGGCTGGCCGCATGGCTGCTGAGGCCCGCATGGAAATCGCCAAGGAGGGTCGGGAAGGCGCCGACACCAAGACCGAAGCCGCTGAAACCCCTGCTGCGAACCCCACTCAACCCTATTTAGATGTGGCCAACAACAGCGGAGAGAAAAGCAATCTCATTGACCTCATGTCTTGACGAACCAGCCCCTCGTCGCTATAGTGCCCGCTTCCCTTCGCCCAGGTAGCTCAGTCGGTAGAGCAGTGGACTGAAAATCCTCGTGTCGGTGGTTCGATTCCGCCCCTGGGCACCACCTTCCCTCAGAACCAAAGCCAAACGCCAGCACTACCGCGCTGGCGAATCTCTATGCCGTCAAACCACCGCTAAAAATAGACTCTTTCATTGGACAGAGCTTAGCGGCTCCTGCCACCCGTGCAGTGTTCATTAATGGAGTTTCAATCCGTCAGAAAAAAGGTGATGGTTGTGACCACCCGTACGTCTTTTTCAATTTTGAGCGTATCCCCCTGCTCTTGACCAACATCGCGGATAATAAACCCCCCTTGATGAGCGCTTCGAATCCCACCCACTTTGATGCCCGCATTTGTCGCGAACTCATTCGCTGCCAGCCGGGCATTTTTGGTAGCCTCCTTCAGCATATCGGGCTTGATATCATTCAGCTTGGTAAAGTAGTAAGAGGGTGCATTGTTTTGTATATCGAGCCCCTGGGCAATCAGCCTGTTAAGTTTTGCCCGTCCTTCAGATACCAGCCTTACCTTATCGGTCTCGACTTCGATAACCCCTACTAACATATGTTTTTCATCAACCAGTTTTTGATCCTCTCCTCTGAACTCCCTTTTTATATAGTTGATGATGCCCGGTTTTATTTCATCCGCAGAAAAGCCACTGCTTTCCAGTAAAGCGACAATTTTATCCCGATCAACCTCAGAGGTTTCATACAACTGAGGAATCTCTCCCTTGTTATCACCGGTCACCGTATAGGTAATCACCCAGTAGGCCTTATCCGCCTCAACCCGGCGTTCCGCCAGACCTTTTACTTCGGCTGTATTCAGTGCCACCTTGGATTTGTACAGTGTCTCACTGATAAAAAAGCCAGCGATCGAAACACCCACCGACAAAAGCAAGGCCGCTATGATCAGACCTGTTTTTCCCTGTTCATTCGCCATCATAATGTCATCTCTCGTTTTGGGTCAGGACCATTCCTGCCTCATGATTCAACCAATAGTTTTTTATTTCTTCAACTTCACATCCGGCACCAGACCAGTACCTTTCATATCCGCGGCAATCTCATCAAGAAGTTCATCCGGGTCAATGGTCTGATTTTTCTTGGCAATGTGTTCTTCACGAGGTTCTTCAGGCGGAATCTCATCAGAGCCCATGAGCTGGTTGAGTAAATCGTCATCAGAAAGTTGTTCTTTAGGTTCAGGTTCCTTGAGCGGAGCATCATCAGAGCCCATGAGATCATTGACCAAATCATCATCAGAAACCTCATCGGTTTCCGGTGAGATCTCTGCTTCCTCCTCCAGAATATCACCTCCATCACCCACGGCCTCTTTGATCAGGGCTTTGGCTTCGTCTTCTTCAACCAATGCATCCTGGTCTGGTTCAGGTTCCGACTTTTCGGCAACGAGGGCTTCAACCTCTGCCCGCTTTTCTGGGTCAAACATGGTGGAATATTCCTTCAACATGCGCCCCAGGGTTTCCATGGTGATCCCCAGCTCCTCGGTCAGCTCCCGGTTTTTATTGCGTAAATCCTCAAGCTCTGGATGATGGTGATCGGGTTTGATTTCGGCAGACACGGCGACTTCTGGTACATCCAAACTTCGATAAGGGTCAACCGCACTATCAAACTGCATCCGGATATCGCCAAGGCGTGACATGTCATTCTCTTTGATCAGGGCAATCAGGGTCTGATAGAAGCCTGCCTCACGACGCTTGATGGTTTTGACCGTTTTTTTCAACTTTTCGTCTTGATAGGCGTAGCGATTGACGAGGATATTACTCATTCTCTCCGCACGGCTACCCAGTTCGGCCTGGACCGCACTGGCCAAAGCCCGAACTGCCGCCAATCGCTGAGTACGGCGGCGCATAGCCACCACAATCATGACCACCAGCACCAGCAGCAACCCCCCGGCCACCTCTGCGAGGCCCCAGAATAGAATGGCAGGTATCTCTATCAAGAGTCGTCATCCTTTTCTGCGTCTTCTGATTCTGCCGATTCCTGGGATGTGGTTTTGCGTCGGCGCCACCAAAACCAACCGCCCACACCCAAAAGAATCAAGACCAGATTGCTACCGATAAAGATGAGCAGTGCGCCTGTCAACCCGTCGTCTTTCCTCTCTTCCTCGACCTTGGGCTGAGGTTTCGGCTCAGGCTTCGGCTCGACTTTAGGTGCCGGTTCAGGCTTGGTGACAACAGGCTCAGGTTTCTTTTCCTCAACAGGCGGCGGTTTGACGGGGTCAGGCTTTGACGGCGGCTGGGTACCCTGTAACAGAAGGGGATCTGCATCAATTTTCGAGATCTTGCCTCGAAACTGACCCTGAACCTGAACCCGCAACTCGCCTTTTCCACTGAAGTCGTTTAGCGCGACTTCAACTTCATAGGTATTCTCATCGATGGGGGCAGAAAGTTGTGGCCGATCTTCATCCCCAGTCACCAGCACGGCTTTTACCTCAGGCTGTTTGAAAAGATCCGGATCAACCTTGACCTGAACCTTGGCTGAGGTTTCATCCAGCGTCTTGCTAAAGGTCACCGCTTTACGCACCTCAAACTGGTGGCGCTGTTCACGCACGAAGGTTTCACTACGGCCAGTTACCACCAAAGGGTAACGGCCTGCCTTATCCGGCAGTGGCAGAGACAGGTAATAGAGACCTTCGTCATCCGGTGGCAGGGTGGTCTCCCCTGCCCCATCACCCTCTTCAAATTGGGCAACCACCTTCACCACATCCAGAAACTCCTTTTTCACCAATAATTTCCCTTCGTTGGTAAAACGTGCAGCAATCGGCAACTTCTCCCCCGCCAAAACGATGGTTGGCAATTCAGCCAGTTGCATCTTGAGATCGGTCACGATGAGGACACGATTGTCTGGATCCAGCTCAGCCTGGACCCGCCACTCCCCCGGAACGGGCCTGTTGAGTGTGATGAGATCAAAACCCTTATCCTGGTGCCAGCGGACAGTTTCGGGTCTGGTTTGATAATCAAAAGCCTTGCCTCTGGGATCGACCAAACGTGTTGGCGCCGCGTTCTCGCCCCGAAAAATGATCAGAGTCGCCTCGTCGATACTGGTATCCACCATGAACTTATTGTCTTTCAACGGGATAGCATCGGGCTGACTGGCCTGTTCAAACAGCTTAAGAAAGAGCCGCTGCATGCGTCCGGGCTCTTCAATAAATTCGTGTAAGCCACCGGTCTCTTCTGACAACTTACCCAGCAGCTCCCGATCCGCTCGGGGAGAGAGCGCAATGGTATGGACCTTGGCGCCCGCATGTTTCAGATCTGGCAGAAGATTCTGAATGATGCGTTGCCGTGAAGCCTGGCTGTCTGATGGATCAGGTGAGACATCAACCATACCATCGGTCAGTATAATGAGGTGGCGACTGACCTTGGGATCCGGCTCATACCAGTCGCCGGTGGTTTGACTGATCGCCCCCTCAATATGAGTAAACTGACCGAGGGAATGAATCTGATCTATGCCTTGCCTGGCTTGACTTTTCCAAGCGTCATCAACCTGTTGCAAAGGAGCAATGGCCTTGACATGGCGATCAAAAATCCAGACGCCAGCCTGGGTCTTTTTGTCCAATAATTCGGTGAGTAATCGCACGGCTGGCTGACGCAGGTTTTCCGGATCATTACGTTTCATACTGCCGGAGACATCGACCAGCACGCGTACATCCAGATTGTATTCAGCCGATAGGGAGAGGGGCACCCAAATAAGGAAAAGTGCAATCCATCGCCAATAATGACACTTAATCGCATTCATGGCCTTAGCCTGTGTTAAGGTTTTTTCTCACTTATTGATACAAACCCTAGTACCTATTATGGATGTTATCCGATATATCGACATTGACGCTACTTTACTTGAATCTTTGCTGCGCCCCTACGGGATGCAAATCCGCCCGGTAGCGGACGATACTGAGATCCCTGGCGGCTACTGGCCGGCCCCCGAGGCTGGCTTGATTGGTGATGATCTTTTCGTGCGCAATGACACGCCTCTGCACTCCCTTCTCCACGAAGCCTGTCACTACATCTGCATGGATGACCAACGCCGCCAGCAGCTACACACCGATGCCGGAGGAGAGTTCGTGGAAGAGAATGCAGTCTGCTACCTGCAGATCCTACTTGCAGATACAATAGTTGATCAGGGCAAGAAGCGCATGATGCGAGACATGGACACCTGGGGCTATACCTTTCGGCTGGGTTCGGCCCAGGCCTGGTTTGAACAGGATGCGGGCGATGCCCAGGAATGGCTGAAAGAAAATGGCATCATTGATGCCCTAGGATACCCCACTGGCCAGCGCTGCCCATAACCCCACACAGTCAGGTTAAGGGAACGATGAAGAGCCACGCCACTCTAACCCTAAATCAATTTTGCCACTCACATGGAGACATGAGACCAATGAAGACCCGCACACTGACTTTTCTTGCCTTGGGCCTTTTTCTCACAGTCATCGCCACTGGCTGTACCAAACGTGAACAGGGCACTGTCATTGGCGGTGTGGTTGGCGGTGCCTTGGGCAGCCAATTCGGCCATGGAGCCGGTAATGCCGCCATGACCGCTGTTGGCGCCATCGCCGGTGGCCTCATTGGTGGTCAGATTGGTGACGACATGGATGAAAATGACCGCTACAGAGCACAAGAGGCACTGGAGCACTCACGCACCAACGAGAGCTATAGCTGGAGAAACCCCGATAACGGTGCCCGCTATCGGGTTACCCCCACCCGCACCTACAAAGATGATGGCCGCCACTGCCGCGAATACACCACTGAAGCAGTCATTGACGGTCGCACCGAGACTGTCTACGGCACAGCCTGCCGCACCCCCGATGGCGCCTGGGAAGCTTCCTGATCCTTGGCCAAAATCCACCTTACCGCCCTAGGCTGTCGTCTCAATGAAGCCGAGCTGGCCCAGTGGTCGCGAACCTTTCGCGACCAGGGCCACCAACTGATCGCAACCCCCGATGAGGCCGACCTCATCATTATCAACACCTGTGCCGTCACTGAGACCGCCGCCCGTAAATCCCGCCTGCTGATGCGCCGCCTGCAACGGCGATATCCCCAGGCACGTCTGGTTGCCACCGGCTGCTACACCAGCCTTGAACAGACCCAGGCTGAAACTCTGGGTGCGGATCTGATGATCCCGAACCAGGACAAGGCACAACTGGTTCAACTCACGGAAAACCGTCTCTCCTTATCCGTGGCTGCCCCGGTCATACCGCAACAATCCTTTCCGACAAACCACACCCGCACCTTTATCAAGGTTCAGGATGGCTGCCGCCATCGTTGCAGCTATTGCATCGTCACTCTGGCCCGGGGAGAAGAGCAAAGTCGTTCACTGCGGGAGATTGTCACTGAGGTCAATCAGCTTTATGCGGAAGGGATACAGGAAATCGTGCTCACTGGAGTGCATTTGGGGGGCTATGGCAGTAATCTGGGCCTGCAGTTATCCGACCTCATCGCCGCCCTGTTGGCCGACACAGACATCCCCAGGCTGCGCCTGGGTTCCCTCGAGCCCTGGGACGTGCCGGGCGAGCTTTGGCATTTGATGCAATCCCCTCGCTGCATGCCCCATCTGCATCTGCCGTTGCAAAGTGGTTGCGACAGCGTCTTACAGCGCATGGCACGCCGTGGGCGTTGCTCCGATTATCGTCAATTGGTGAGCAAAGCCCGTGATGCCATCGGCGATATCAACATCACCACCGATATCATCGTGGGCTTTCCTGGGGAAACCGAGACCGAGTGGCAGGCAAATTTGGCGTTTATCCGTGAAATAGGCTTTGGCGACCTGCACCTGTTTCCCTACTCCCGCCGCCAGGGCACCAAGGCGGCCAGTATGCCAATGCAGATTGACGAATCCACCAAACAGGCCCGTCTGGCAGAACTCAAACAACTGGCGCAGCAACAGCGAATTGAGTATTTACAGACCCAGATTGGCAAACACTGGCCGGTATTGTTCGAACGCAGAGATGACCCTGTTCAGCCCTGGAGTGGCTACAGCCCCAATTACTTAAGGGTCGATCTCAAAGACTCACCGGCCGGAAATAACCTGCGTAATCGCATCCTCGCAGTGAACATCACTGGCACGCACCAAAACGGCAAACTCAGCGGCTACCTGGTCACACCATAAGGGATCTGCAATAACCGCGTATCAGGTCATCCATTGATTGATCTTTTGCTTAACGTGCACTTCATGAAGGCCCACATCCAACCGCTGGTAGTCATCATTACGATCGACAGCATTTCTCACCATGAGACCATGGCGGCGGCGTTCTGAAGCCCCCCCTCCTGCATTCCTTACCAGGCGCAGCGCACGCTTATCACTGGCTGAGCGCATTTGATATTCGCGCACTTTAATCATTCGCCCACACAATGACTTCCCATTCAGTTTTCTGATCGCCTGTTGGCCTGCCTTATCTGAATCGCAGGTCACCAACCCGAGAAATTGACCCCGGTTTTGTTGGGGATCCACCAGATGCAGGATCTCACACTTTACGATGTGACTTTGGCGCTGAAAAGAGAGCAGAGGTTTACAGCCGGAAGCTGCGAAGGCAAAAAACTCATCCAGGGAAACACTGGATGGGAGATTGGAAAAAATCAAACGCATTATGAAACCTTCCTTTTTCTTATCCTTAATGGGTCATAGTAGAATCATTGACTAAAGAATGGCAAACATTGCTGCAATTTCTTGCAAGAATTTCCGATCTCCTTCCATCCGTCCTGTAGAATCCTTTCTTAAAGAAACAACCGTTTTTTCCACCCATTCAATCTATTGGCACATCTCACCGGAACATCCGCTTTTTTCGGCCATGAACAGAACACAACGGGTCAAAATCCTCGATACCACCTTACGCGATGGAGAGCAGACCCAACGGGTGGCTTTCTCACCAAAAGAGAAGCTCAATATTGCCCAGGCCCTGCTGGAGTGGGTGCGGGTGGATCGTTTGGAAATCGCCTCAGCACGAGTCTCTCAGGGGGAACAGAAGGCGGTAGCCAGTATCCTGGAGTGGGCCAAAACAGCAGGTCTGGCCAATCGTATCGAGGTGCTGGGCTTCGTGGATCAGGATCGCAGTGTCAACTGGATTCGGGAAGCCGGGGGACGGGTACTCAATCTCCTGGCCAAAGGCAGTGAAAAGCATTGTCACGGGCAACTGAAAAAGAGCCTGCCACAGCATCTGGCGGATATTCACCAGACCCTGGCATTCGCTTTTGAGCAGGGCTTGAGTGTCAACCTCTACTTGGAAGACTGGTCCAACGGCTATCGGGAGTCTCCAGACTATGTCTTCCAAATGATGGACGCCCTCAGTGAGTGCGGCATCGGTCATTTCATGCTGCCGGATACCCTCGGCGTCATGACACCGGAACAGGTCTTCGACAGCCTGACCGATATGCGCCAGCGTTTTCCCCAAAGCCAGTTTGATTTCCATCCCCATAATGACTACGGACTGGCCACCGCCAACTGCCTGGCCGCTGCCCGTGCCGGTGCCTCCAGTATTCACTGTACCGTCAACTGTCTGGGTGAGCGGGCTGGCAATGCCGCCCTGGCTGAAGTGGTGGTCAATCTCAGGGATCACCTGGGGTTGCAACTGAAGATCGATGAGCGTCATATCGGGCGCATCAGTCGCATGGTGGAAAACTTCTCCGGCAAACGTCTGGCCGACAACGCCCCTATCGTCGGTGAAGATGTCTTCACACAAACCAGCGGCATTCATGCCGATGGCGACAGCAAAAGCAATCTTTACCAAACCGAGCTCCGCCCTGAGCGCTTTGCCCGCCAGCGGGGCTATGCCCTGGGCAAACTCAGCGGCAAGGCCTCTGTGCTGAAAAACCTGGAGCGTCTGGATATCCAGCTTTCACCCGAAGATCAGGAGAAGGTACTGCAACGCATCGTTGCCCTGGGAGATTCGAAAAAGTCCGTCACCACCGAAGATCTCCCCTTCATCATTGCCGAAGTACTGGAGAGCCGCGACTTCGACAACATCGAACTGCTCAACTGCTCCCTCACCAGTGGATTCAATCTGGAATCCACCTCCAGCATCCGCATCCGCATCGAGGATCAGATCTACCTCTCATCAGGCATCGGCAATGGCGGATTCGACGCCTTTATGGCCGCCCTGGACAAGGTGCTGCAAGAAAAAGCCATTCCCATACCAAAATTGGTGGATTTTGAGATTCGCATTCCCAGAGGGGGGACCAGCAGTGCCCTGACCGAGGCCATCATCACCTGGGACAGCAACCATGCTGTCTTCAAGACCCGAGGACTGGACGCCAACCAGGTATTCGCCAGCATCAAAGCGGCCATCCGAATGGTCAGTATCTGTCTTAACAAATCCGGAACCAAACCCAATTTAACCCTGGGGGAATAGAAATATCCGATAACCTCTGTGTAGAATGAAGGAATGTCCTTGCCATTTAAGGGCTCATCTGTTTAACAAACTGCTGATTTGCCGCAAAAGAGAGAACCCTTCAGGCCATCAGCGAAATAACAAGGCGCCCATCAAAGCGCTTCCTACCTACTGAATGAGGAGAAATATATGGCTCACGTAGTAATCATGGGTGCAGGTGTCGGTGGTGTACCGGCCGCCTATGACATCAAGGCCTTGCTGGGCAAAAAGCACGACGTTACCCTGATCAGTGCCACCCCCCATTTCGTTTTTACCCCTTCCAATCCCTGGATCGCCGTTGGCTGGCGCAACCGCAACGGTATCACCATGGAGCTGGAACCTTATCTGAAAAAGAAGAATGTCAATGTCATCTGCAAAATGGTGACCGAACTCAAGCCAGACAATAATCAATTGGTGTTGGAGGATGGTGAGACCATCAGTTACGACTATCTCATCATTTCGACCGGCCCCAAACTGGCCTTTGACGAAATTGAGGGACTGGGTCCCCATCACCACACCCAGTCAGTCTGCACCCTGCCCCACTCCGAGCTGGCATGGGACAAATGGCAGGATTTCGTCAAAGATCCCGGCCCCATCGTGGTTGGTGCGGTTCAGGGCGCTTCCTGTTTTGGCCCCGCCTATGAATTTGCCTTTATCATGGACGCCGATCTGCGCAAACGTAAAATGCGCGACCAGGTACCCATGACCTTCGTCACCTCTGAACCCTATATCGGACATCTCGGCCTCGGTGGTGTGGGTGATTCAAAAGGCATGATGGAATCTGAGCTGCGCCAGAACCATATCAATTGGATCTGTAACGCCAAGGTGACCAAGGTTGAAGAGAACAAGATGTACGTATCCGAGCATGACAGCAATGGCGAGGTCATCAAGGAGCACGTCCTGGATCACAAGTTCTCCATGATGCTCCCTGCTTTCAAAGGCGTGGATGCCGTAGCCGGTGTGGGCGATGACCTGTGCAATCCGCGCGGTTTCGTCAAAGTCAACGAATTCCAGCACAACACCAAGTGGACCAACATCTTCAGCGTGGGCGTCTGTATTGCCATCCCACCGGTTGAGGCCACCCCTGTGCCCACCGGCACCCCGAAGACCGGCTATATGATTGAGTCCATGGTCACCGCCACAGTGCACAATATCCAGGAGATGATCGAAGGCAAGGAGCCTACTCATAAGGCGACCTGGAATGCCATCTGTCTGGCGGATATGGGCGATACCGGTGTTGCCTTTGTTGCCATGCCCCAGATCCCGCCCCGCAACGTCTCCTGGATGAAGAAGGGCAAATGGGTACATCTGGCCAAGGTGGCCTTCGAGAAGTATTTCCTGCACAAGATGAAGAGCGGTACCAACGATCCTGTGTTCGAGAAGTACCTGCTCAATACCCTGGGAATTAAAAAGCTGAAGTAATCTCCAGCCTTTACCTTAAGGTAAAAAAAGGGGTGGCAGATTTTCTGCCACCCCTTTATTTTTTGCCAATTTCCCGAGCCCGGTCCGGCCCGAGCGAAATGTCCTTATTGATTCGCCTGAATGCTGAAGTTCAGATCCTGCAAGGTCTTGCCGGGATTGAACATCAGACCCATCAGCCCCATCATTGGAACCTCTTGCTGAGGGGCCAGACGAAAGCGCAGGCTTTTGGGATCAAGCAAAAACTTTTGCGCTTCCTGCCCCCAGGCGGTTTCGGCACCACCGGCCTTCACCTGAGCCATACTCATCTCCAAACCCTGTTTCATTTTGGCCTGGAAATCGGCCTTGGAGAGCCCCTTATCCTGCGCCGCAGCTTCCATGGCAAAGTTCACCAAACCTTCATCACGGTAACCCAATTCCATGGTTTTCAGGGTCATGTTCATGGCGACCTGCTGCATCTCCTCTTCGCTGGCACCCGGCTTGGGTTTGGTCACGTTACCCATCTGAAGATTGAAATCCAGTGCACCCAGCTTATCGGCGCTCAGTTTGCCCGAAGTCTCTGCGTTATGGGTAGTGGTATCAAGATGGTAATGCAATTCGCCATGGATACGCACTTCATCGCCCAGGTAGGCCTTCAGGCGTTCATCCGTCTTGTTTTTTACCGGCACGTCTTTTAGGTCGATATGCACACCTTCAAAGGTCAGATCCAGATTATCCGGCGTCTCGCCAGACTTCAGCGTATCGCCTGCAACACTCAGGTTGTCAATATGAACCGGGGGACTCCCTGTATGCTTGGGATCCAGCGAGCGAACGACAATACCTTTAAAAACCAGTTGATTACTGAGAACGCCAGCGGACAAGGACTCGTATTTGATATCCACTTTCCCCTCACTACGCAACTGAGTCAGGACAGTTTGAACCTGCTTATCCGTCTCCGCATCAATGGCAGCACCAACGGCATATCCGCCACCGGTAATAATCGCCAGAGCAACAGCACCGCCAATCAAGGTCTTCTTTTTCATATACGACTTCTCTCCAGGGTAGTATCCAAACGGTAATTATGGATGCATAAGCTACAGACATCCAGAAAACATGAATAGTGGCATTCATCACAAAGTGCCGTCTTCCATCTCCACCCTGTCTAAACAATGGGTTTTACCTTCCATATGACCTTTTCCCTGATACCCGATATGATCAAAACCAGCCAGAGAAACAGAGGACAAATCGATGCAATACACCACCTTGGCCCACTCCGATCTTCACGTCTCAAAAATCTGCCTTGGCACCATGACCTTTGGCCAGCAAAACAGCGAGACAGAAGCCCACAGCCAGTTGGATTTCGCCCGCGAGTGTGGCATCAATTTCATTGATACCGCAGAGATGTATCCGGTCCCCCCCAAGGCAGAGACCGTGCACCGTACCGAAACCATGATAGGTAACTGGTTGACCAAACAGGATCGCGATCAGGTGGTCATTGCCACCAAGATCACCGGCGGAAGCCGCCGTTTGGACTGGATTCGCCCTGGTGGCTTGGCCTTTGACCGGGACAATATCCGCACTGCCATCGAAGGCTCGCTACGTCGGCTGCGTACCGATCATGTCGATCTCTATCAACTGCACTGGCCAGAGCGAAACACCCCCATGTTCGGCCAATATCGCTATGACCCAAACCAGGAGCACCCTTTCACCGCCATCCATGAGACCCTGGAAGTCCTGGCAGAGCTGGTTGCGGAAAGCAAAGTACGCTATATCGGGCTCTCAAACGAATGGCCCTGGGGGCTGATGCAGTTCCTCAATGCCGCCCGCGAGTTTGACCTGCCCCGTGTAGTCAGTTTGCAAAATGCTTACAGTCTTCTCAATCGTACTTACGAATACGCTCTGCTGGAGATGTGCCATCGCGAAAACATCGCCCTGCTACCCTATTCTCCCCTGGCCTTTGGTCACCTTAGCGGCAAATATCTTGACAATCCCCTGGCTGAGGGACGGCTCAGTCTTTTCCCAGGCTTCGGCCAACGCTATGAAAAGCCCATGGTCGAGCCTGCCGTGCGCGCCTATGCCGAGTTGGCCGCCAGCCAAAACCTCAGTCTGACTCAACTGGCCCTGAGCTTTGTCTATTCCCGCTGGTTCTGCGCCAGCACCATCATTGGCGCAACCAATCTGGCCCAACTCCAGGAAAACATTGAGGCCTTTGATCTCATTTGGACACCCGAAATGGAAGAGGCCGTTGAAACCCTTCGTCTCACCTATTTCAATCCAGCGCCGTAAATTCGATCAGCCTTGCTCCTTCAGGTACCGTTCTTTCGCTCGTGATGCTGCTTTGGCATAGTAAAGGTCCGCCACTCGCCCTCTGATTCCATCTATCTGCATCAGACGGGCTACGCGATTTTCTCCCACGCTATGCCCCTGTTCCTGCAACTCAGCATGAATACGCGGACGGCTATAGGTTTCCTTGCTCTTGCGATGAATCTCCTGGATCTTTGTCAGCGAGGCACCGTCCTCCTTGTATTGCTTTGCCCTCTTTGGCCCTGCTTTTGCCATGCTCTACCTCTCTCAGTTAGATTGAGGTGTCCACTTTATTGGGGGAGGTTACGGAGCGAGATTGAGTGCTATGTTAGGTTTTGCGCGAAAACAAATAGGCGCCAACAATACTACCGATAACGGGAATTCCAAGTGCAAGTGCCACAAATAGTATAGGCATTTGACTGCCAACAGGGTTGAGAAACATAACGATAGGAAATAAGATCGTAAGCAGCCCTGCAACAACTCCTTGAGAGAGGCGAGCTCCTCGCCCATATGCAACAGATACCCACCCACATGCCAACGCGAAGCAAACATCAGCTACGAAATTTATTGCCATAGGAACAGATAGACTGTACTGGAAGATGTATGCATAGGCATCCTGAACTGAACGCCCCTGACTAATAAATAGCCGCAGGATAACGTTACTAAAAAGTGTTCCGAAGACCGCAGGTCCAGCAATACCAACTGCTGCCCCAAGAAACGCTGATGCCCAGCAAAAAGGATTGATTTTACCGTCACTCTGACCTTGCTTATGTAATCCAGTTGGCGCTTCAGTATTTCTTTGTATAGAGGGCGGCATCATTAAACCTAACGAGTCTGTCGAATTTATCGTATTTAACAGCAGTGTTCTATTAGTTTGATCAATGGCATTGAATTTCCTTTCGTTCCCATGCTCCCGTGTGGGAATGCATACAGCGGCATTCTGTGGAGCGAATAGGTTCCTGCGGGGTTGAGCTACAAAATTAGTATATTCAGTAGACTGTCTACTGTAATTCCATGCGCAAAAAACCGCGTACTCGTATTTTCAACACCGAACAAGTAATGTACGGCTTGCCCGTCCCATTGGGAACTGCAAATTCTAACCCAAAACCGAGCATATCCCGGTAGAAGGTCACTGATTATTTTAACGTTTCTAACTGAAAAATTTGGCGTTAGTTTTGAATCCCATGTTTTTTTGTTCCATTTGTTTAAAACATAATGTCGTACTCAGCAGCTTGTCCACTGGAATGATTGGTTAAATTATTCTCGCCATATAGTAAAGAGTAAAACCATCAGTATAGTCATCAATCTCTGCCAATATTTCGTAGCCTAATTTTTGGTAGAATTTTACTGCCTTTGAATTCAGGGTGTTTAGCTGAATTCTTCTACAACCGCATCTTTTTGCGCAAGCAGTTACTTCTTCATGAATGCTGGCACCAAGCCCCCTTGAGCGGTGCTCTTCTTTGACCCAGATATTATCCAAATAAAATTGAGAGAAATGATCTCTACCGGTTGCTCCACCTATAAGTTCACCACTGCTCTTCGCATGAAATGCCCATTTTCTTGGAATTACTTCATTAACTTTTGAAAGACCATATTCCATAACTCCTTTAACGATAGAATCCACCTCATTTTCACTTGGATTTTCTATGGTTTCAATTTTCATGTAGATTGGGCCTTATGAGTAATTTAACGCCGCAAATTACCGATCCGTGTTTGCGCGTTCGTTATGTGAAATTGCGCCGCACATTATTATTGCTCATTTTCATTATTACTTTTCTGTTTTTCGATAGCACGCTTATTTTGCTGGCTGATTTTATATGAATACTTCTTGCAAAGATCTTCTACATCTATATCATTTTCTTCGATCATGAGGTCAATTTCACGGGCTGATTTCCCACCAAAGACCCCTTTTACAGTTTTATGGATACTTCTGCTCATTTAGGTAATTCCCTAGGGCACATGACGAGTCTATCGAATTTATCGCAAGTATTGGGGTCTTGCATCGTAGCATAGCAAATTCAGAAAATGCTATAATGTAAAATCCTAAGTCTCTTTATTTCAGGGGAAAGTTCACAAGTTCCGTCGAAGAGCCAACCAATACGTTCTATGATGCTAGACTCCGATCTCCCGTTGCCTTACTGCCCTACTCCCTCCCTGGACACCCAAAACGAAGAAGGCCATTGAGACCCTTCGACTGACCTATCTCAATCCTGCGCTCTAACCTGAAAACGTAAAGAAGAGTTAGCCTCGATTGATCACAGAGCAGAAGGACTTCTTCCTCTAACCCACTGACCCTGTTAACAGCTTTTCTTGTCAAGCCTTTTCATCTTTCCAGGAACTGCCCAACAAACAGGCCCCTGTCAACACATATATATTAAGTTATTGATTTTCAATATGATGTCATTTTCCTGACCAAAAAATGACCAAATTAAGACAAGCCCAGTCAGCATAGGCTTTTTAGCCCTGGACTCACCTTTCTTTCACAGACTTATCCACAGATATTGTGGAAAGTGAACAGACTCAGACACCCAGATAATCGAGGCAGCGTCAAGAAAAAATCTCAGCCATTTGACCTTGCCATTTCAGCCCGGATCGGATTCACCACTATGGCAAAATAGGTCCAAACATGACCACCGGGAAAACCTATGGCCCCCAGCCTTCAAGAGGTCACCAACCAGCAACGCACCAAGGTGGCTGACCTGCTGCATCAACCGCTGGCCAAACTGGCCCAGCAATGTGCCACCTGCTGGCCAGAGCGGGAGGCGATGACTCAGGCTCTGGCCTCCGGCCTGAACGATCTGCCCCCGTGCAGTTGTCTGTTTATCACCGATACCCAGGGCATCCAGCTCAGCGACACCATCCGTGGTAACGGCGCCATCATCGATCAGTTTGGCCGTGATCGCTCCAATCGCCCCTACCTGCGCGAACCCATGCCCGGCTGGGGCTTTTTGCTCTCCGATGCTTACGTCAGTCGCGCCAATGGCGTTCCCTCCTTGGCTGCGCTGCATGTGCTCAGCAAAGACGGGGAGACCCTGGGCTATCTGGGTTGCAGTTTCGATCTGCGCCAGCTCCCCATCGATGCCTCTCAATACCAGGAACCCAACCACTGGCGTCAGATCAAGGGTGACCCTTCCATTCGCCAGCTCCTGTTCCAACAAAGCCGGGTGGAGAGCGCCTGCGACCGCCATATCGATATGGCCCTCAGCATCCTCGAAGAACTCATTTGCGAACGGGGGGTCTTCCAGTGCGTGCTGCATTTTTCCAGCAGTCGGGCGACGGTCTGGAGCCTGAACGATCCCTATCGCTATCATATTCTTGACCACGAGGCCCTGGCCGACCCGGATATCTGTCTGGCCTATCCCTGCCAGCCCTATCCGGAAGAGGTGTTGATCCCGGCCAGCGACATCCGCGGTATTCTGGAAAACATGCGCGCCCTGCGGCTATCGGATGAGACGGTCTATTTGCGCTCCGCCTCTATCAATCTCTTCAACGGCATGATCAGCCTCACCTTCTCCTGCGACGGCTCCCACTACATGAGCCACCGGGAATTTCTGGACAAAAGTCTGGCCTTCTGGTTTGGCGAAGACAACGAATAACGATCTTAAAGAATCCTCTGGAGAAGCCCCATGAAACTCGAATCCCTGGCCCTGCACCATGGATATAGCCCGGACCCCACCACCAAGGCAGCAGCGGTACCCATCTACCAGACCACTTCCTACACCTTTGACGATACCCAGCACGGGGCCGATCTGTTCGATCTCAAGGTGCCCGGCAACATCTACACCCGCATCATGAACCCCACCACCGCCGTCTTGGAGCAGCGACTGGCAGCCATGGAGGGAGGTATCGGTGGACTGGCAGTGGCCTCGGGCATGGCGGCGATCACCTATGCCATCCAGGCCATTGCCAGCGCTGGGGATAACATGATCAGCACCAGTCAGCTCTACGGTGGCACCTACAACCTCTTTGCCCACAGCCTGCCGCGCCAGGGCATCGAGGTGCGTATGGCCTCTTTTGATGCGTTCGACCAACTGGAGGCTCTGATCGACGCCAACACCCGCGCCCTCTTCTGCGAATCCATCGGCAACCCGGCGGGCAATGTGGCGGATCTGGCGCGCATGGCCGAGATCGCCCATCGCCACGGCGTACCCCTGATGGTCGACAACACTGTAGCCACCCCCTATCTCTGCCGCCCGTTCGAGCTGGGGGCCGATATCGTCATCCACTCGCTGACCAAATACATTGGCGGCCACGGCACCACCATCGGCGGCATCATCATCGACTCAGGCAAGTTCGACTGGGTCGCCAACAGGGCGCGTTTTCCCATGCTCAATGAACCCGACCCCTCCTACCACGGCGTGGTCTATACCGAGGCCCTGGGCGAGGCCGCCTACATCGGTCGCTGCCGGGTCGCGCCGCTACGCAACACCGGTGCAGCCCTGGCACCCCACAGCGCCTTTTTGCTGCTGCAGGGGCTGGAGACTCTGGGGCTGCGAATGGATCGTCATTGTGACAACGCCCTGCAGCTGGCCCATCACCTGCAACAGCATCCCAAAGTCACCTGGGTGAATTACGCCGCGCTGAAGGAGAGCCCCTACTACAGGAATTGTCAGGAAATCACCGGCGGTCGTGCCTCAGGGATTCTGAGCTTTGGTATCCAGGGCGGCAAAGCCGCCGGTGCCCAGTTCATCGATGCTTTGCAGATGATCCTGCGTCTGGTCAACATCGGCGATGCCAAATCCCTCGCCTGCCACCCGGCCACCACCACCCACCGGCAACTGAATGCGGCAGAACTGGCCAGCGCCGGGGTCTCTGAAGACCTGATTCGTCTCTCGGTGGGTATCGAACACATCGACGACATCCGGGCCGATATCGATCAGGCGTTGGACAAAGTAAGCGCCTGAGCCAAAGCCGATGAAACGCACCCTGCTGGTCTGCATCCTCCTCATCCCTTGGGCCATTCTCGCCCAAGGGGCGGATATTGACCGCGTGCTGGTCAAGAAATCCGCATTGAAAATCCATCTTCAGTCGGGTGGCAAAACCATCAAAACCTACAACATCACCCTCGGCGGCCACTCGAAGGGGCACAAGATGCAGGAGGGCGATGAGAGGACACCGGAGGGCCACTATGTGCTGGACTACAAAAAGGCGGATAGCGCTTTCCATAAGGCCATCCACATCTCCTATCCCAATGAACAGGACAAGGCTGTGGCCAGGAAAAAAGGTGTCAATCCCGGCGGTCTGATCATGATCCATGGCCAGAAAAACGGATTGGGCTGGTTGTCCTGGATCTCTCAGCGCATGAATTGGACCAATGGTTGCATTGCCGTCAGCAACAGCGACATGGATGAGATCTGGCGCCTGGTCAAAGTGGGCACGCCGATCGAGATACGACCCTGATCAACGCACCCGCCGCATCTGTGCCCTGGCCATCAATAACAGAACCCCCAGACCCAGCAACACCCAAAGGCCGATCCAAACCAACTCTGGGACCAGGGTCAGATCGCTCAGGGTCGCACCATCCCCCCGAGCCTGGCCATCGAGCAGGAACAGGGGGGACTGGATAGAGGCCAATACGATAAAGAGGCCAACAAACTCGACACTGAACTTCACCAGACTGAGCTCGCCGTAGCGCAGCACCAAAACCAGCAGGCCCATCATGATGCCAAGAATGGCCCAGCTCTCCAGATCGCGCACCCAGAGCACCCCGACCACACCAATCAACAGCAACAAGAAGCTGGCCAGCGATTTGGCCCAATAAGGCTGGCAGATACTGGCAATGCTGTGAATGGCCCACCCCCAGAGGCTGGCGCCAGCATAGCCCGCAAAGGCAACCAGAGGCCGCCAGCCGCCCAGATAATAACAAGTACCTGAGCCCACAAATTGCAGATCGATACGGCTGATGCCACCTCCGGTCAGGATAGCCAGCAGCCCATGGGAGAATTCATGGAAAAAGACCTCAAACCATTTCAGCGGTGCCGACAACCATGCCGGGGCGTAGAAGAGCCCGATGGCCAGCACCAGGGTCAACAGCAATCGGACAAAGGGATCGGTGGCGCGCATGGTTTAGAATTCCTTCAGATTCTGCTGCCATTTTGACACTGAGAGATCATTCCATGGAACAACACAAACTTGTCTTACCGGAACACCTGAATCACTACGGTCACCTTTTTGGCGGCAATATACTGAAATGGGTCGACGAATATGCCTGGATCGCGGCCAGCCTGGACTATCCTGGCGCCCGCTTTGTCACCATCAGCATGGACAAGGTAGAGTTTCGCAAAGGGGTTCACAACGGCACCATCCTGCGTTTTCACATTGAACGGACTTATCAGGGTAACACCTCGGTGCAATATCAGGTCCAGGTCTACGCCGAAAACAACGGCAGCAGGCGGGATGAGTTGGTTTTCAATACCCACATGAGCTTCGTCAATGTGGATACTGATGGCCAAAAACAGCCTTTACCTGGCACGGGTGCGGAATAGTCCGCCCGAATCACAACCGCCGCAAACTCTCCGGATCGGCCAGGGCCGTCCCATCCACCTTGCCATTGGCGTTGAGGGGCAGACTCTCCAACTCGCCAACCCGGCCCGGAATCATCTGGGATGGCAGGCTCTCTTCAAGATGGGCCTTGAGGCTGAGAAAAAATCGATTGGGATCGGCCTGCTCTGGATTCCTCACCAGATAAGCAGCCAGGGCCATCTCGCCATTGTCCAGACCATAGGGCCGGACATGGGCATGACTGACCGCCGGATGGGACAGGAGGGCCGCCTCTACCTCATGGGTTTCGATGCGATAGCCGCGGATCTTGATCTGGTGATCCTTTCTGCCCCTGAAATAGATCTGTCCATCCGCCCCCAGTTGCCCCTGATCTCCAGTGCGGTAGAGACGGCTGAAGGCCGGGGAATCCCGCTGCGGGTCATAGTGGGGATTTGTCGTGAAGCCCTGGGCGGTTTTCTCAGGCTGGTTCAGATAACCGGGAGAGAGCTGATCCCCCGAGATGCAGATCTCGCCGGTGGAGCCCGGCGGACAGAGGGCGAGGCGCTCATCCAGGATCATCACCCTCATGCCCGGCAGAGGCTGGCCCAGGGGATAATCGGAGAGCACCTGGGTGATCGGAAAGGCGGTCACATAGGCTGTGGTCTCGGTGGGGCCGTAGAGGTTCAGTATCTCGTAACTTCGAGGTACGAACTCGCGCAGCACCTCTCCCCCAGTGAGTAGCCGCCGCAGATGGGGGTTGTCGAAGGTGCGCATATAGGCCTCGCCCACCCGGGTGGTCAGGAAGGAGAGTTCGATCTTGTGGCGCAGATAGTAGCGGTGCAGTGCCACCAGAGAGGCGCGTTCCTCCTCGCCCAGCAGATAGACCCTGGCCCCGGCGGCCAGTGGGCCATAGAGATCCAGTACAAAGGCATCGAAGGAGACAGTGGCGTAGGCGGCCACCCGGCTCTCCGCCACAATCTGATGAAAGGCCGCATGACGCCCGGCAAACCCCAGCACATTGGCATGGGTGAACACCACCCCCTTGGGATTGCCGGTGGTGCCGGAGGTGTAGTAGGCCAGCATGGGACTCTCTGCGGATGAGCGATCCTCCCATGGCGCCTGTGATTGGGCCTCGGCCTGCCAGCCATCGGACTGCCAGAGGTCGCGGGCCACCACCTCGCAGGGCGCATCGGGAAACCGCTG
>JBNKLG010000033.1:0-19185 GCA_050292235.1 Sedimenticolaceae bacterium
TGAATCAGAAGGCGATTGACGAGTATTACTGGTCCGATGATGAGGCCTACGGCAATCAGTGGCTGGTGGTGACCGACATCGGTTTGAGCAGCTATCAGGGCAGCGATGGCCTGACTCTCGTGGCCCGCAGTCTGGCCAGTGGCAAGCCACTCCAGAATATTCGTTTGGCGCTTTATGCCCGCAATAACACGCCTTTGGCCGAGGCCATTTCTGATGCCCAGGGGCTGGTGCGCTTCGATGCCGGATTGTTAAAGGGGAAGGCGGGTCGACAGGCGCTGCAGGTCAAGGCCTTTTCTGCTGAACACGGATTCAGTTTTCTGGAGCTGGATCGCGCACCTATCGACCTCAGTGACCGGGGTGTGGGGGGGCGTAATTTTCCCGGTCCCCTCGATGCCTTTTTGTACACGGAACAAGGCATTTATCGCCCGGGTGCGACGGTCAATCTGACCGCCCTGATGCGTGATGAGCGGGGACGCCAGACCACAACCCTGCCGTTGACGATGCGTTTGAATGACCCCGCAGGCAAAGTGCTGATCGAGCGGGTGCTGTCGGCCTCGCCGCAGGGGGCCTATCTGTCGCAGATCGATCTGCCGGCCACTGCGCGTACCGGCCAGTGGCGCCTGGCGCTCTTTGCCGATCCCAAAGGTGAGGCCATCGGCGAACATCAATTCTGGGTAGAGGCCATGGTGCCGCCGCGTATCGAGGCCGATGTGAAGGTTCAGGGCTTTCTTACCCTGGATAAACCTGTCGAAGCCGATATTGCTGTGGACTATCTCTATGGTGCGCCTGGTGCCGGTCTGCGGGTTCAGGGAGAGATGATCGTCTTGAAAGACGAGCAGCCCTTTGCCGATTATCCCGGTTTTCTCTTTGGCAAAATCGATGACGAAAACGCTGAATCTGGCGTGGGTTGGGGTACGGTAGAAGAAAACACCACCGATGAAGCGGGCAAGGCGCGTGTCGTGCTGTCGCTGCCGGATCAACTGCCCAACGACCAGCCTCTGAAGGCCAGGGTCAGGCTCAATGTGCTGGATGTGGATGGTCGTCCCCTGTCGGTCTATACCAGCGTGCCGGTCAGGCACATGCCCCTCTATCTGGGGATTAAGCCTGACTTTGACGGCACCCAGGCAAAGGCCGGGGAGAAGGCGCAGTTCCAATTGGTTGGGCTGAATGTCGAGGGTAAACCGAAATCCGTCAGGGGGCTGGAGTGGCGCCTGGTTTCAGAGTATGTCGATTACCAGTGGTATTACCGCGATGGCAGTTGGGGCTATGACCGGGTTACCTTCGATGAGCCGGTGACCTCGGGCAGGATTGCCAGCCTTGCCAAGGGTAGAGCGACTCTGGCCGTGCCGGTTGATGCTGGCGAATACCGCCTGGAGGTCTCTGATCCTGCCACGGGTATGATGAGCAGCCTGAGGTTCCGCGCCGGTGATTCGGTTCAGGGTGAGGCCGATACCCCGGATGCGGTCCGCCTCAGCGTGGACAAAAGTGAATATCACAACGGCGATCAGGCCAAACTGAGCATCCAGGCGCCCTTCGATGGCGAGGCCAGCGTGGTCATTGCCACCGACCGGATTCAGTCAGTGCAGCAGCTGAGCGTCTCCAAAGAAGAGAGAACGCTGAGCCTGCCGGTCAGTGCCGATTGGGGCGCTGGCGCTTATGCCCTGGTGACGGTCTATCGGCCCGCAACGGCTCAGCAGGAGTCGCGCCGGGCAGTGGGGATTGTCTGGCTGAACATGACCCAGACCCCTTATCAATTGGAGGTGGCCCTGGATACCCCGGCATCTGTGCGCCCACGTCAGCAGATTCAGGTGCCGGTAGCGGTCAAAGGGATGCTGCCCGGTGAGCAGGTGGAGCTGACCCTGGCAGCGGTGGATGATGCGGTGTTGCAGCTGACCCATTACAAGACCCCGGATCCCCTGGATTACTTTTTCGGTAAGCGTCGCCTGGGTATGGAGCTGCGGGATCTCTACGCCAGCCTCATTCCCCGGCCCAAGCCTGACCAGCTGCGTCAGGGCGGCGGGGACGGTATTGGTCTGTCCGGCTTTGATGGCGAACCGGTCAGCAACATCGAGGTGCTCTCCCGTTTCAGCGGTCTGGTGACCCTGGATGCCAACGGCCAGGCTCAGGTGCCGCTGGATCTGCCTGAGTTCAATGGTCGGGTGCGTCTGATGGCCGTGGCCTGGAGTGGCCGGCGCATGGGCGCAGGGGAGAAACCCTTGCAGGTGGTCGATCCTCTGGTGGTGGCGCCCAGCATGCCCCGCTTCATGGCCATTGAAGACCGGTCTGCTGTGACCGTCATGCTGGACAATATCGAGGCGCCGGCCGGTGACTATGAAGTGGTGCTGGAGGGCGATGCTGTGGTGGCTGTGCCGGATCAGGCCAGGCAAAAGATTGCGCTGAAAAAGGGCGGTCGCACCCGTCTCAGTTTCCCGCTGACCGCCAGGCAGCTGGGCACGGCGCAGCTGATGCTGAAGATTCAGGGGCCGCAGGCGTACCACTACGAAAAGGCATTGACCATGGGTGTGCGTGGTCGCTTCCTGCCCTTCACCGAACGCCGTTATCAGCGTCTGATGCCCGGTAAAACCCTGACGCTCAATCAAACCCTGATCCAGGGCTTGTATCCGGAAACGGCCATGCTCACTGCCACCCTGACGGCAACGCCGGCGGTGGATGTCCCCGGTCTTCTGGATCAGCTGGATCGCTACCCCTATGGCTGCCTGGAACAGTTGAGCAGTCGGGCCTTCCCGTTGCTCTACGCCAATGAACTGGCCGAGAACTGGGGGTATCGCCAGGAGAAACTGCTGCACAACCGGGTGCAGGGGGCCATCTACGATATTCTGGATAAACAGAACTATTCGGGGGGCTTTGGTCTTTGGGATAACGCCAATACCACTGAAAACTGGCTGAGTTCCTATGCCCTGGAGTTTCTCTGGCAGGCCAAACAGAAGGGGTATGAGGTACCTGTGGCCTCTCTGAATGCGGCCCGGGATTACCTCAAGCAAATCATCAAACAGGGGGGCAGCGCTGAGGATGATCTGGTCGCCCAGTCCTATGCCCATTATGTGTTGGCTCTGATGGGTGAAGGTCAGATGGAGGATCTGCGCTATCTGGCCAAGGAACACGGGAAAAAGCTGTCAACACCCTTGTCACTGGGGCAAATCGCTGCGGCCTTTGCCTTAACCGGAGATCAGACCCAGGCCAAGACCTTCTTCCAACGGGCGATGAAGATGAACAGCCGCTCCTCGAAGGCCCATGACTATGGTTCCTATCTCCGGGATCAGGCGGCTCTGCTGCATCTCTTGTCGGTCAGTAAGATGGGCCAGATCGATCCGGCCGGCATCTGGACCGAACTGTTGCAGGCGCAGAAGAGCAGAAAGTGGCTCTCTACCCAGGAGCAGGCCTGGATGGTTCTGGCGGCCAATACCCTGGAGGCGGGTGATGAGATGCGCCTGCAACAGGGGGCGGAGACGCAGTCGTATCAAAAACCACTGGTGTTGGAACGCAATGCCGTTGAATTGGGACAGGGGGGCAGTCTGACCAACCGGGGCAAAAAGGCGATTTGGGCCGTGATTCAAACCTATGGCACGCCACAACGACAGCCCAAGATGGAAAAACCTGCCTTTGAACTGGAGAGACAGTGGTTCCATCTGGATGGCACAGAAGCAGACCTCTCAAAGCTCAAACAGGGCGAGAGTCTCATCGTTTTGGTTCAGGGCAGTGGACCCAATAAGGATGACTATCGCCTGCTGTTGGCCGATCTTTTGCCTGCGGGCGTGGAGGTTGAGTCCGCTTCCGTGCGGGAAGGGGCGGATCTCGACGCCATGAAATGGCTGCCGAAGCTCAGTGACACGACCTTTACCGATGCCCGGGATGATCGGGTTGCCATTGCCCTGGATCTGGTGTCAGACATCAAAGGCCAGACCTTTGCGGCGGCCTATCGGGTACGCGTGGTCACCCCGGGCGACTACTTCTGGCCGCCCAGTATGGTGGAGGATATGTATAAGCCCTATCTGCGGGGGCAGGGCGAGGGGCAGGCTGTTCACATCCAAGGGGGCAAATAAGGCCTTCTGCATTGGGCGGAAAGCGGGATGTTGAAGGCATACTGGCGCAAGGGACTGCTTGCCTCCGGGCTGATGCTATTGCTCGGGCTGGGGTATCTGGTCTGGACAACCCCTTCCCTGGATTTTGGTCCCCTGACCTATTCCACCGAGGTGGTGGATAGGGAGGGGCGGGTTCTGCGCCGGCTGACCACCCCGGATGGCTATTGGCGTTTGCCGGTGACCATCGATCAGGTTGATCCGCGTTTTCTTGATCAACTGCTGGCTGTCGAGGACAAGCGTTTTTACCAACACGCCGGGGTGGATCCCCGGGCAGTGTTGCGTGCCGGTTGGCAGTGGCTCAGTCGGGGGCATATCCATTCCGGTGCCTCGACGCTGACCATGCAGACGGTGCGCCTGATGCGGCCCCAGCCCCGCACCCTGGCCAATAAGCTGCGGGAAATGCTGCAGGCGTTTTGGTTGGAGCGCCAGCTCAGCAAGCGGGAGATTCTGCAGCGTTATCTCAGTCTGACGCCCTATGGTGGCAACCTGCAGGGGATCGGCGCTGCGACCCAGTACTATTTTGGCAAGATGCCCGATCATCTCACCGCCTCTGAAATTGCCCTGCTGATTGCTTTGCCTCAATCACCGGAGGTTCGACGCCCTGATCGCCATCCGCTTAAAGCGCGTCGAACCAGGGATGAGATCCTGGATCGGCTTCAGACCGCAGGCCGGATCAGCCTGGAGACGGCGGCCCTGGCCAAACAGCAACCCATTCCCACACAGCGGCGGGCAACGCCAGCCCTTGCGGCCCATCTGGCAGAGCGGCTGGCTTTGATGCCGGATCATGGACAGCGCATTCAGACCACGCTGGACGGCACCCTGCAAGACCGGTTGGAGACCCTTGCCCGTAAGGCCCAGCAACGGCTGGACAAGGGCAGTACCCTGGCTTTTCTGGTAGTGGACAATCAGAGCCGTGAGGTGCTGGCCCACGTGGGCAGTGGCGACTATTTCTCGGTGGGACAGTGGGACATGACCCGGGCGGTGCGCTCACCGGGTTCCACACTCAAACCCCTGATCTACGGTCTGGGATTCGAGTTGGGGTTGATGCATCCCGAAACCCAGTTTCTGGATCAGCCCCAGCGGAGTGGCACCTATGCACCCTCTAATTTTGATGGCCGGTACCATGGCCAGATCAGCATCCGCCGGGCTCTGCAACTCTCTTTGAATACCACGGCTGTCGCTGCCATGCGTTTGGTGGGGGCTGTACGCTTTCGTCAGCGTTTGGCAGCTCTGGATGTGCAGCTTGAACTGCCCGACAAAACCGAAGCGGGTCTCCCCATTGCCCTGGGTGGGGCCGGACTTCGGCTGGAGGATCTGGTCTCTCTCTATTCAGCATTGGCCATGGCGGGTGAATTCAAACCTCTCAGGTTTCTGAAGGCAGCGAAATCCGAGCCAGGGCGTCAACTCCTGACTCCCACCGCCACTTGGTATCTGCGGAACATTCTCAAAAATACCCCCGTGCCAAAGGGGTATCGGCGCCATCGTCCCATCGCTTACAAAACCGGCACCTCCTATGGGTATCGCGATGCCTGGTCCATTGGCTTTACGCCCAGCTACACCCTGGGCGTCTGGGTCGGGCGACCCGACGGCGGCTACGGAAAAGGGATGACCGGCAGTACCCAGGCGGCACCTTTGTTGTTTCAGATTCTGGATTATCTGCCTCAGGACAGCCGTGCCACACCGTCACCACCAGAAGGGGTATTGCGGGTTCAGCAGAGCGGTTTGCCGACTGTCATGCAATGGCTGGGGCAGGGGCCTGACCGGGGGACGGGCGCTGCACCGCCGCGTATTCAAATTCCGGTCGATGGGGCGGGTTTTGAGAGGTCATCCGTCAGCACAACACGGGGGATTGTTCTGCAGGTGCAAGGGGGAGTGCCCCCTTACCACTGGTTGATCGATGGCCAGCCTTTTATCGAAACGCATCAGTCCCAGACTCAATGGCAACCCCGGGGGGGAGGGAGGAAAGAGATCTTGATCATCGATCATCAGGGCAGGTCAGACCGGGTGGAGGTCTGGCTTCAACCCTGACGGGTCCTGAATCGCCGCAGCAATCTGAGCAGAGACGCTGATTTCGGCGCTTATATCAGGTAACCTCGGTGCCAATCCCCATAGTGAAAACAGGGGTGATTCTGCAGAGCCCCATATTGGCATACCCCTTTTGGACAAGGCCCCTTTATTTTTGTCATTTTGATTGGCAACCACCGTTATTGTGTTGAACAGATTTCAGGAGCTCCTTCATGATCCCAGGATTCAGGCCCACCCTGTTGCGTGCGGCGGCCTCTGCGTTGCTACTGCATTTATCCGCTTCGGTTTTTGCTGAGGATCGCGCACTGTTAATTGGGGTGGGGGATTATGCCAATCCCCAGGTGCCGGATTTGGTCGGTATTCAGACAGATCTGGAGAACATGGCTGTCATGTCGGAGCTGTTGGGTTTCAAACAGATTAAGAAGCTGCAGGACCGGGAGGCCACCTCGGCCAATGTCCAGCATGCGATTGAAGAGTGGCTGATCAAGGGCACGGGGCCACAGGATCGGGCATTGCTTTATTTCAGTGGTCACGGTACCCGTATTCCCGATCAGAATGGAGATGAGCAGGACAAAACTGATGAGGTGTTGGTGACCTATGACGTCACCCTATCCAATGGCACGCTGTCCGGTGTTTTGGTAGACGACGATTTGCATCGGTTGCTCAAAGCCGTTCCAGCTAAAGAGGTACTGGTGTTTATCGATGCCTGCCATAGCGGTTCGGCGACCAGAAGCATTCGTCTGGGCAATCTGAGCTCGGGCGTTGGCGAGGGCCAGTCCAAGTTCTTCTCTTACAAAGGGATGCCGCAAACAGGTGGGGCCGAAGTGGCCATGGCGACCAGGGCGGGAGACGAAAGTCTGCACTACATCGCCCTGTCAGCGGCTTCTGACGACGAGCAGGCCCTGGCGACCTCCAAGGGCAGTCTCTTTACCCGCGCAGTGACTGAAATCATCAGTCAGGGTGTGCAGAAGGAGAGTCTTGGCATACGGGGAACGAAACGGGTCAAGGCACAAGCCACCCAGGTTGCCGAAGGATTGACCCTGGCGTATGTCCATCAGCAGGCGACCCAACGCATTGCCCAGTACGTTACCCAAAACCAGCAGATCAGTAACGACAGGATCCACCACCCGCAATTGACGGGAAATCCTCAGCTGGCACGCAGGGCTCTACGGGTACGCCCGATCACGTTGGGACACGGGCCTCGTTGGGAGCGCTTTCTGGCACTGGTCAACCAGACGAAAAATCCACTGCCGATCCAGTCCAATGAGCAAAGCTACGAAGAGGGTGATGAGCTGCAGCTCTCGATGCAGATACCGATTCACAAGGGCTATCTCAATATCATTCAGGTGGATACCAACGATCAGGTCAATCTGCTCTATCCCAATCAATTTCAGACCGATAACCGGGTTGAAAAGGGGCGTTTTGACCTGCCCTTGGAGGGTTTTCAATGGACCGTTCAGGAACCCTATGGGCCGACACTGATTGTCGCCATTCTGACCAGGAAAAAGGTCAATCTCTATGAAGAGAGCGATGGCAAACGGGATGGCAGTGGCAGGATTCTAGAGACCTTCCCCACCATGAATCCTGTCACGGCAAGCCGGGCCTTTGGTACCGTGGCCGCTACGTCAGGTTCTTCCATCCACGCGACGGCCCTGGTGGTTCAGACCTGCAAAGAGATGGCGCAATGTCCGTGAAATCTTCGGGGGCTGGGCAAAACTGTGGTTGAGATCAAGACCAAAGAGAGAAAGGACTGAATTCATGAAACTGCGTTGGCTTGCTGTTGGGTGGGGAGTGCTGATGTCAGCCTCTTTGTTTGCAGCTCAGGAATCCACCTTCAATGGAGGTCTGTTTGATCTCTATATGAAAAATCGGCGGGAACAGGTGCCGAATTACATCACCCAGGACCTCTTGCTGCTGTCCTACAACCTGATTGCCCGGCGGGTCATCAGGGATATGGAAAACCAGGAGATTGCGCCAGGGGTGACACAGCTCATTGAGGGTCTGTCAGCTCGGTTGCCTCATGAAAAGAGGGATGAGGTTACCCAGGCAAATCGAGACTATCTGGCGGTTTTGTTGGCGCTGCTCAGTGGCGATGAGCAGGGATTGGAGGGCAGGCCGGCTCAGGAGTATGGGCTTGTCCTCAAAGCAGGGGGTATTGCACCATCCCCTCTCTGGGGTTATCCGATCGATTATAGCCAATTCAAACCCAGAGGGCGTTATACCGCCAGCCTGGAACTGCAGCGGTATTTCCGCACCTTTCGATACGCCAACAGCGTACTCTTCGCCGTCACAGCTACCCAGGCGACCGGTGTCACGCCCGAGCAGGCAGAACGGATGGCGGCCCAGGCGTTGCAATTGGTCCATATCATCGATCAGCATCCCGCTTTGAAAGCGCTTAAGGCTCAGCTGGATCAGCGTCTCTCCCGGTCATTGGGTCCCGGTAAGGATCTTCGTGATACCGATCTGCTTGTCGTGGGCAAAACCCAGCCCTCTGCCTTGGCCGGGGCGCTGCTGGCTTTTGCCCGACAACAGCAGCGTCAGCCTCTGATTCTGAGCGGGTTGGTGGATGTTGGGCAGCTGGAAGCGCCATTGACATCTCGTGACGCCCTGACAGGGTGGCGCCTGCTGCCTGCCAGCCATACCCCGGAGAGTGCGGTATTCCAGAGCCTGATCTTTAACCGCACCGGCCCCTGGTTGGACAAGGATTGCCAAGCTTGCCCCAAGCCCTTCGGTCTTGGCACGGTGGGGGGACAGAGGGTAAAGGCCTATCCCTCGTTGTTGGAGCTGATGGCCCTGTTGGGCAGTGAAGAGGCTAGCAGGCAATTGGTGGCCCGTGGAGAGCAACGGTTTCACCACTATGAAAAGGCATCTGAGGCTGCCAGCGTGCTGTTGAACCAGGCTCAGGGTTTGCAAAAGGCACGACTGGATTTTATCCGGGCAGTGGCAAATCCGACCCCAGGGCTGAATGCCGAAGATCGACTGGCGGCTTTGGAGGCCTTTTGGACCGGCATTCGCTATGGGGAACAACTCTACGTCAAACAGTCCTACACCCCCACTGCCAAGGGGATTGACGTGGCCAGAGCCCGGCCAGGCGCCGCTCTGGAACCGGCAACTTTACTTTATAAGGAATTGGCGGTCTTAACCAAACAGCAGGGGGCACTGACAGCCAATCCACTGTGGCAGGAGTACGCGGAGATTTTGGCCAATCTTATTGCCATCAGCGAAAAGTCCGGAGGACTGACGGAGCAAGAAGAGGGGTATCTGAATGAGCTGGATAAGAGACTCCTGGTCTTAACGGGTGGCAAGGACAAGCCTATCGTGGTGGATATTCATACCCATGCCGAAGAGGGGGTGGTGGTGGAAGAGGGCGTTGGTTTTGCCAAACCCGTCTCTTTCAGCAAGGCGCGGGGCGCTCGCCTGACCCATTTCGAGTTCAAGCAGCCTCAGACTCAACGCTTGACCGATGTGAATTGGGCCGCCAGGCTGGCCACGGGAGAGGTGTCGGAGGCAAAACCATGATAGGGCGTCTCTTGCTGAGTTTGGGGCTGATACTCTGCGTCGGCTTTCCGTTGCAGGCACAAAACCATGCTTTGCTCATTGGGGTGAGCGAGTACAGGGACCCTTCAGCCAGAGATCTCAACGGCCCCCGAAATGATGTTGCTGCTTTGGGCAGGATGCTGGAACAGCGGTGGGGCAAAACCGCTGTGCGCCAATTGGTGGATGCCGAAGCCACCAAGGCCAATATTTTGAAAGCACTGTCGCAATTAGTGGATCGGGTGAAACCTGAAGATCAGGTTTTCATCTATTTCAGCGGCCACGGCACCAGCAAATATGATCGGAATTTTTCCCAAAATCTGGGGTTGCCGATTGCTTATGGCAGTGGTGCCTTTATGCCCCATGATACGGTGGCAGTGGGCGATGCAAATAGCATCATGTCCAGTCTGTTGATTGGTCAACGCGATTTGCAACCGCTATTGAAACGGCTGGATCGCACTGGTGCCAACACCCTGGTTATCATGGATGCCTGCTACTCCGGCAACTCGGTGCGCTCTGTGGTGCCTCATCGCAATACCCAGCCCCGCTATCAGCCGGTGCGTGTGACTGACTCGGCCAGCTTTTCGTTTAGCGAGGAGAGTACCCGCAAGCCGGCGCCGCCCTATCCCTATCGGCATATCGCCTTTCTTTCCTCGGCCAGTGACTCGG
The DNA here is from genome assembly GCA_050292235.1 of Sedimenticolaceae bacterium. GTDB lineage: Bacteria > Pseudomonadota > Gammaproteobacteria > Chromatiales > Chromatiaceae > JBNKLG01. The sequence goes on from JBNKLG010000033.1 coordinate 10,329, forward strand.
AAGTGGCCCAGGATGTGAATGACCCCAGCCGCACTTTGGATCATAAACCTCATGGTGCCTTTTCTGATGCCCTATTACGCATTTTCAAGGGACAGATTCCGGCAGACAGTAACCAGGATGGACGTCTTTCCAACAGTGAACTGCGGTTGGCAACCACCCGATATCTCGAAGCAGGTAATTACAGCCATACCCCTCAAGCGCTGCCGTCGCCGGAAGAGGATGCGGGCCAACTCAGGAGTCGCTCACTGTTCACTGCTGCGAAGGGAGATTCCCTGTCTGTGCCGCAGCTCTCCCAGCTGCGGGTTTCCCTGGATTCGGCTTTGTCCGATCTCCAAACCCTGGTGCGTCAGGAACCCGGCTTGGTTCTGAATCAGGAGCAGGCCGATGTGCGCGTTCAAGCCAGTGATGAACACTGGCTGTTACGGGCTGGACCAGGCGATTTTATCGGCAAAGTAGCGGCTGGCGATCGGGCCGGTCTGCTGATGCGTCTACGTCAGATTGCCTGGATCAAACAGTTAGAAACCCGCCAGCAGCAGAATCCTTTTACTTTGGAACTGGATCTGGTACCCGGGGATCGTGGAAACAATTTTCTCTATGGCGAGTTCCTGACCTTTCGTTTCCAGTTGGATAAAAAGGCCTGGCTGGTGGTGTTGGATGTGGACAGCCAGGGTAAGGTTGTCCCCCTCTATCCCTATCAGCCCAGTGAGGTGATGGGGCCGGTCGATGCGGGCAAAGAGGTCTATCTGCCCCATAAAGAGCCAAAGCAATCCATCTGCGCCCAGGCACCGGAAGGGACGGATCATCTGATTGCGCTGGCTTTTCCCCGAAAGCCGGAATTTTTGGATCGCCTGGTTGGTGCTGACCAGTTGGCCAGTGACCACCCGGCATTGCTGAGTTGGAAACAGCAATTGGCGCAAACCCATAGCCCGGTCGCTGTTGCTGTCACCAGGCTGCGCGTGATCGCCAAAGGGGGTAAGCCATGTCCCGAATAATCCTCATCCTATTATTAACGCTGGTTGCCCAACCCCTTTGGGCTGAAAACTGTGATCAGGCGAAGCACACTGCTCAGCTGGCCACGCAGATCAAAGATATCTGTCAGCGGATCACCTTGTGGTCTGAGGCACTATCCCGGTGTCCTCGGGTCGAGTATGCCTTTCATCTGGGAGAATCCCGTCTCTTTTGCAATGACCCTAAAGGTGCTTTGGCAGCCTTTCAACAGGTGGAACAGCTGCGCAATCCGGACAGTCGGGATGCGGATCTGCTGCTGGCATTCGTTTTAGGGCGCAAGGCCGAGGCTTACCTGATGCTTGACCAATTGCCGGAAGCTCTGGCGGCCATTGATGAGGCCTTTGGAACCTCTGCTGCGTCATCAGATCCCAAACTGGCCTGGTTGTGGCGGGTTCGCAAGGCGGTGGATACCCATCCCGGACGCCAGCAGATGGCGGCAGCGGACATCTCCCGTGCCCTGACGAGTCGGGCCATGGGTTCCAGCCCGCGCATTGACCTCTATGTGCTGTTCGATACCGACAAAGCCCGTCCCAATGCACAGGGCATGGCGCAGAGCCGGGCTCTGGGTCAGGCGTTGATGCCATACGCCGATGCCAAAACGATTCTGATTCTGGGCCATACCGATGAGCGAGGAACGGATGAATACAACCAGGAGCTGTCTGAACGACGGGCCATGGCGGTGGTCGAGCTATTGGGGCAGTGGTATCCGGAACTCAAAGACAAGCTCAGTGCCAAGGGCAGGGGTGAACGCAAACCCCGTTATCCGGGCAATACGGACGAGGATTACCGTTTGAACCGGCGTGTGGAAGTGCAGGTAAGACTTTGATGCGTTGCTATTTCAGAGATTGGACAGGTTTTCGATCGTTCAGATGGCGTCCTGCAACATTTTGAGCTTGATATGGCCAATGGCCTTGGTGGGATTGAGGTGCTTGGGGCAGGCCTCGACGCAGTTCATGATACTGTGGCAGCGGAAGAGCTTGTAGGGGCCATCCAGGGCGTCCAGGCGCGCCTCGGTATCCTGATCGCGGCTGTCTTCCAGAAATCTGCTGGCGGTGAGCAGGGCCTGGGGGCCGAGAAATTTCGCCGGGTTCCACCAGAATGAGGGGCAGGCGGTGGAGCAGCAGCCGCAGAGGATGCACTCGTAGAGGCCATCCAGCCTGTCCCGTTCCGCCGGGGACTGCAGCATCTCCTGCTCGGGGAGTGGGTCTTTGCGTTTGAGCCAGGGCTCTACGGCCTTGTATTGCTGATAGAACTGGCTCATATCCACCACCAGATCCCGAATCACCGGGCGGAAGGGGAGGGGGCGAACCACCACCGGGGCCTTGAGTTCGGAGACCTGGGTGATACAGGCGAGTTTATTGGTGCCGTTGACGTTGAGCCCATCCGATCCGCAGACGCCTTCGCCACAGGAGTGGCGGAAGGCAAAGCTCTCATCCTGCTCCTGGATGGCCATGAGGGCGTCGCGCAGCATCATGCCGCGTTTGACCTCGATCTCGAAATCCTGCAGGTAGGGTTTGCTATCGGTTTCCGGATTGTATCGGTAGACTTTGAACAGCATCTTGGTCCTGGTCTCGCTGATGATCGTATGGGCTAACTATAGCTGAGATGGAAAACGAAGGGGGATCAGATCATGGGTTCGACAATAGCTGGCATGCCTTGGCAATGGATGAATCTTGAATCGCCCCTGGGCAGGATTCGTTTGCTTCATGCCCGGGGTGTGCTCTATGCGGTGGAGTTATCGCCGGTGGGCGGTTTGCCTGAGACCAGCCAGAGCGAGGATACCGTTTGGGCGGCTGCCTTTGCGGACTATTTCGCCGATGGCCAGTATCGATTTTCTCTGCCCTTTTCCTTGGGTGGAACGGACTTTCAGCAACGGGTCTGGGCTGCCCTGCAAGAGATTCCGCCAGGTGAAACCCGCACCTATGGCGAGTTGGCCAAGAGTCTGAACAGCTCGCCCCGGGCCGTGGGTAATGCCTGCCGGGCCAATCCCTGCGCCATTGTGGTGCCCTGTCATCGCGTGGTGTCGGCTGTTGGCCTGGGGGGGTATGCCGGCGCGACCCATGCGGCCGGACTGGCCCCAAAACGCTGGCTGTTGCGACATGAGGGCTGGCCGGGTGTCTGAAGGCGATCAGGTTCTGATTGAGCGCTTTGCCGATGCCCTTTGGATGGAAAAGGGCCTGGCGCAAAATACCCTCAGTGCCTATCAGAGCGATTTGCGTCAGTTCGTCTGTTGGTTGCAAAGTCGGGGTCGTGAGCTGACCGGAGTCAATCGTGGGGATCTACAGCAATATCTGGCGCTGCAATACGAGAAAGGTCGCAAGGGTCGATCCACCGCCCGCCTGCTCTCCACCCTTCGCCATTTTTATCGCCATGCGCTACGTGAAGGCTGGGTCGAGGTCGATCCCACTGCCCGCATCGAGTCGCCCAAGCCGGGCAAACCCCTGCCCAAGTCATTGACCGAATCCGAGGTGGAGGCCCTGCTGGCAGCCCCTGATACCGAAACGCCCGAGGGGTTTCGTGACCGAACCATGCTGGAGCTGCTTTACGCCACCGGGTTGCGGGTGTCGGAGCTGGTGGGGCTGCGGCCGGATCAGATCAGCCTGACCCAAGGGGTCTTGCGCGTCATGGGCAAGGGTAGCAAGGAGCGGCTGGTGCCCTTTGGTGAAGAGGCCCTGGGCTGGCTGCGCCGTTTTCTGCAGGGGGCGCGTCCCGATCTGCTGGGGGAGCGCCCTTGCGATGCCCTTTTCCCCACCCGTCGGGGAAGTGGTATGACCCGCCAGGCGTTCTGGTACAACATCAAGCGCTATGCGGTGGTAGCAGGGATCTCCTCGTCCCTGTCGCCTCACACTTTGCGCCACGCCTTTGCCACCCATTTGCTGAACCACGGCGCGGATCTGCGGGTGGTGCAGATGCTGCTGGGCCATTCCGATCTCTCAACCACTCAAATCTACACCCATGTGGCCCAGGCCCGGCTGCAGGAGTTGCATGCCCGCCATCATCCCAGGGGATGAATATCGGGCTTTATGCTAACCTAGGCCGCTATTTTGTGAGGAGTGGTTCGAAATGCCGTCATTCGATGTGGTTTCAGAGGTTGACCTGCAGGAAGTGCGCAATGCTGTCGATCAGGCCAATCGTGAGGTCAGCACCCGTTTTGACTTCAAGGGTAGCGATGCTCATTTCGAAGACAAAGGGCCAGAGATCACCCTGCGGGCTCAGGTCGATTTTCAATTGGGCCAGATGATGGAGATTTTGCACGGAAAACTGGTCAAACGTGGTGTGGATATCGCCTGCTTGGAGAAAAAGGACCCGATTTGCAACCTGAACGATGCCCGTCAATTGGTGATCGTGCGACAGGGCATCGAGTCTGATCTGGCAAAAAAGATCGTGAAACAGATCAAGGAGGCCAAGCTGAAAGTGCAGGCCCAGATCCAGGGTGAGCAGGTGAGAGTGACGGGAAAGAAACGTGACGACTTGCAGGTCACCATTGCCCATCTGAAAGAGCACGACTTTGGCCTGCCTTTACAATTTACCAACTTCAGAGATTGAGACTATGCGCCTGAATGCCCTTGTTTTTGCCGCCCTGGCCACCTGTCTGCCCGGCTCATCAGCGCTATGTGCTGAGACGGCGTCGGATACCGCACAACTCAGCCAGCGCCTGGCGCAGATCATGCCAGATGTAAAGCCTGAGATCAGCCCCAGCCCCATCACCGGTTTTTCTGAAGTAACGCTGGGTCCGCAGATTGTCTACATGTCCAACGATGGGCGCTATTTGCTTAAGGGCCAACTGGTGGATTTGAACACCGAAGAGAATCTCACCGAGCAGCGTCGCTCTACGGCTGTGATCAAGTCACTGGATGCCATTGGTGAAGAGAATATGGTGGTCTTCGGTGATAAAGATGCCCAGCATACCGTCACCGTCTTTACCGATATCGACTGCGGTTTCTGCCGCAAACTGCACAATGAGGTTGGTCTCTATAACAAAAACGGCATCAAGATCCGTTACCTTTTCTTCCCGCGTTCCGGTCTGAATACCCCCTCTTACGATAAGGCTGTGGCGGTCTGGTGTGCCAAGGATCGTCAAAAGGCCATGACCGATGCCAAGAACGGCAAGTCGATTGAGATGAAAAAATGTGAGAATCCCGTGGCTGCTCAGTTTGAGCTGGGCCAGATGATGGGGGTCTCCGGTACCCCGGCCATGATCATGCCCGATGGCGAGCTGTTGCCGGGCTATGTGCCAGCCGAGCGGCTGAAGGAGTTTCTGGACAGCAAGGCGGAGAAAACGGCCAAGGCCGATCCCAAACTTGAACCCAAAGCCGACCACTGATTCTCCTCTCGGGGCGGCCCTGTATTCCAGGGCCGCCCCAGTCCTTTTAAGTGATCACCGTGGGTGCCTCGCGCCCGGTTCTTCTTTTGATCTCTGCCAACTGTTCCGCAATACGAATCAGCGGTTGTAGAGCCTGTTGGGTATCGCCCTGCTGCTTTTCTGGATCCGCTTCATAGGATTCCAGATAGACCCTGAGCGTCGCTCCCTCCGTACCCGTGCCAGACAGACGAAAGACAATGCGCGACCCATCGCTGAATCCGATACGGATGCCTTGATGGGCTGAGACGCTGCCATCGATCGGATCTTCATAGGCGAAATCATCGGCCAGGCTGATCTCATGGCCTTCGATGACCTGGCCGGGCAGATCGGCACACTGGTCGAGCAGATGCTGCATCAGCCCCTGGGCCGCTTCGACATCCACCGCCTCATAGTCGTGGCGGCTGTATGTGTTGCGACCGAAACGGTGCCAGTGCGCCTCCAGCATTGCGGCGACGGACTGGCCCTTGACCGCCAGCAGGTTGAGCCAGAAGAGCACCGCCCAGAGACCATCCTTCTCCCGCACATGATCAGAGCCGGTGCCGAAACTCTCCTCACCACAAAGCGTGATGCGGTTGGCATCCAGCAGGTTGCCGAAGAATTTCCAGCCGGTCGGGGTCTCGAAACAGGGGAGTTCCAGGGCGTCGGCCACCCGATCAGCAGCCTGGCTGGTGGGCATGGAGCGGGCCACACCGGAGATGCCCTTGGCGTAACCGGGTACCAGGGTGGCATTGGCGGCCAGAATGGCCAGGCTATCGCTGGGGGTGACAAAGGCGTTTTTGCCCAGAATCATGTTGCGGTCCCCATCCCCATCGGAGGCGGCAGCAAAATCCACCCCCTGTTCACCCTGGGTCAAGGCGACCAGCTCGTGGGCGTGAACCAGATTGGGGTCCGGGTGACCGCCACCAAAATCCGGTAATGGCATTGCGTTCATGACGGTATCCGGCGGGGCGTGCAACAGATCCTCCAGGATGTGGCGGGCATAGGGCCCGGTGACGGCGTGCATGGCGTCAAAGCGCATCTGAAACTGCCCGTTGCTGAAGAGTTGGCGAATACGGTCGAAATCAAACAGGCTCTGCATCAGCTCGGCGTAATCGCTGACCGAATCCAGGATCTGCACCCGCATCTCTCCCAGGATTTGGGTGCCGATGCGGTCGAGGTCCAGGTCGGCGGCGTGAAATAGCCGATACCGGTCGATGATCTGGGTGCGCGCAAAGATGGCCTCAGTGACCTTTTCCGGGGCAGGGCCGCCATTGGCGGTGTTGAATTTGATGCCAAAGTCCTCGTCCGGACCACCGGGGTTATGGCTGGCTGAGAGGATGATGCCGCCCTGGGTCTCATATTTGCGGATCAGGAGCGAGGCCGCCGGGGTGGAGAGAATGCCGCCTTGTCCCAGTAACACCTTGTCCACGCCATTGGCGGCGGCCATGCGCAAAATGATCTGGATGGCCTCGCGATTGTAATAGCGGCCGTCGCCACCCAGCACCAGGGTGCCACCAGTCAGCGCCTCCTGGGTATCGAAGATGGCCTGAACAAAATTCTCCAGATAGTGGGGTTGCTGAAACACCCGCACCTTTTTACGCAGGCCGGAGGTGCCGGGCTTTTGATCGTTGAACGGGTGGGTGGAAAGGGTCTCGATGGTCATGGGGCGTCCTTTTGGAAAATCAGGCGTTATTACACCATAGGCCAAAGTCGGGGTGATGACGATTCTGCTTCTCCTGTACTATGTCAGCTCCCATCCCTGGCGAGGTGAAGCAATGGCGAACAATCTCTGGAACGATGCGGAAGCGGCAGCCTGTAAAGATGAGCTGGCGCTGAGGGTCTACAGCTCGCGACTGCTGGGTGCTGATCCCTGTCTGGTGCTGCATGGCGGTGGCAACACCTCGGTTAAGATTCGTCAGCCCAACCTCTTCGGTGAGCCCGAGGAGATCCTCTACGTCAAAGGCAGTGGTTGGGATCTGGCCAGCATCGAGGCCGAGGGCTTTACCCCCATCCGCCTGGATCATCTGGTTCGTCTGGCCTCTCTGGAGAGCCTTTCGGATCTGGAGATGGTCAACGAACTCAAGACCCACCAGACCCTTGCCAGTGCCCCGACGGGTTCCGTCGAGGCCATTCTTCACGCGCTGCTGCCCTACAAATTTGTCGATCATACCCATGCAGACGCCATTTTGGCCGTCTGCAATACGCCCCAGGGCGAGGCGCATATCCGTGAGATCTATGGTGATCGACTGGTGATTCTCCCCTATGTGATGCCAGGCTTCGACCTGGCCCGTCTGGTGGCCCAGCGCTTTGCCGCCGAGGCCCATGCCGGGACGGAGGGGCTGCTGCTCATGAATCATGGCCTCTTTACCTTCGGTGATGAGGCCAAGGTCGCCTATGAGCGCATGATCGATCTGGTGAGTCAGGCCGAAACCTATCTGCAGGCCCGGGATGCCTGGGAGATTCCCGTGATGGAGGTTCCTCAGGCCAATGGTGAAGCGTGTCGCTGGGAACTGGCCGAGTTGCGCCGCAACATCAGTCAGGTGGCGGGCTTTCCTCTGATGATGTGTCTCAGTCAGGAACCGGAGGTCCGCGCCTTTCTGGCGCGGGATGATCTGGACCGCATCAGCCAGCAGGGTCCGGCAACGCCGGATCACATCATCCGTACCAAACGCCTGCCCATGCTGGGCAAGGATGTTACCGCTTACGTCAGCGCCTATTGCGACTATTTCGAGGCCCATGCTCCGGCGGCCAGAACCCCGGTTCAGATGCTCGATCCGGCCCCCCGCATCGTCCTTGAAGCCGGTTGCGGTATGCTCAGCCTGGGCTGCAACGCCAAGGAGTGTCTTATCCATGGCGACATCTACCGGCATACGATGCAGGTCATCCAGCGGGCCGAGGCCCTGGGCGGGTGGCAGGCGCTGCCTGCCAGGGATCTGTTCGACATGGAGTATTGGGCGCTGGAACAGGCCAAACTGACAAAGGCCGGGTCACCGTTGCCCTTTGTTGGGGAGGTCGCTCTGGTGACGGGGGCGGCTTCCGGTATTGGCCGGGCCTGCGTCGATGCTCTGCTGAAGCGGGGGGCAGCGGTCATCGGTCTGGACAAAAATCCCGCCATCAGCGGCCTTTTAAAATGCCCCGATTTCCTCGGCCTGACCTGTGATGTCACCGACCTTGGGTCCATTCGGACGGCCCTGGAGACCGGCGTACGTCACTTTGGTGGCCTGGATATGCTGCTGCTGAACGCCGGGCTCTTCCCCTCCGGCCGGCGTATCGCCGAGCTCTCCGATGAGGAGTGGCGTCAGGTGATGCAGGTCAATCTGGATGCCAATCTGGCGCTCATGCGCGAATGTCATCTGCTGTTGAAACTGGCGGCCCGCTATGGCCGGGTGGTGGTGATCGGCTCCAAAAACGTACCGGCACCGGGGCCGGGTGCGGGGGCCTACTCAGCTTCCAAGGCCGCGCTCACCCAGCTGATGCGTGTCGCAGCCCTGGAGTGGGGCGGTGAGG
>JBNKLG010000033.1:19195-26983 GCA_050292235.1 Sedimenticolaceae bacterium
GGCATTCGCATCAACGAACTTCATCCCGATGCGGTGTTCGACACCGGTATCTGGACCGAAGAGGTGCTGGCGGCCCGCGCCGAGCACTATGGCATGAGCGTGGCGGAGTACAAAACCAAGAATGTGCTCAAGACCGAAATCCATGCTGTGGATGTGGCGGCACTGGCGGCGGAGATGTGCGGTCCACTGTTCGCCAAGACCACCGCTGCCCAGGTGCCGGTGGATGGGGGGAATGATCGGGTGATTTAGCCCGCTCATTCAACCCCCAGCACGGCTTCGGGCTTGCCCCCATCCCCCAAGATAACGAAGGGCGCCCAGAAAGAGGGGTGGGTACTGAGGGGATTGCCGGACTGAATCATACCCAACATGGCCTGCTGGTGGGCCTTGGCTGGCGACAGTCCCTGTTGCTGGTAGTTGTGGAACAGGCGTCCCATGAGATCCACTGTGCTTTCAGAGCTCACCGACCAGTGGCTGGCCAGCAGGCTTTTGCTTCCGGCATAGATGAAGGCCTTTGCCAGCCCTGTCAGACTCTCAGCGCCGTTTGTCTCGCCACCGGCCGTGTTACAGGCAGAGAGGATCACCCAGTCGGCATTGAGTTTCAGTTGCGCCACTTCGCTCAGGCTGAGAAAACCATCGTCATCTGCCGTGGCCGTTTTGGGCGGAGTCAGAATCAGACCGGGCTCAATACCCTTGCCCAACTCCCCAGCCAGCAGACCGTGGGTGGCGAAACTGATGATTCGATAGCTATCCAGGAAGTTGAGTTTGATGCGGGTTTCCGTGGCCTCTTGTCGGAGCATCAATGCAGGGATCTGGTTTGGCTGGAGTAGGGCAGCGATGCCCTGGAGTTCGTCGGCGGTGTCGGGTAAGGAGGGCTGTTGACGAATCAATTCCAACCGGGCCTGACTCAGATTGGTTTTCTTTTCCAGCTGCTGGGGAATACGCCCCAGGCCTCGTGTATTCCGATAGAGGCTGGATGAGGGGGCTCTTTTGGCCACGCCACTACCTCTCACCTTGGCGGGATGGTCATCCAGCAGGGGATCACCGATGCCAAGAAAGGGCTTCGGCGCCGCTGTGGGGGCTTTGGCGCTTCGTAATGCCGTGAGGCTGGAGAGCGTGGGCAATACGCTGATGGCGAAGCGCCTGGTCAGCCAGGGGGCTTTTTCGTAAGCGGAATCCTGGGGAGAGAACATCGCTTTTTGAGGGGTTTCAGTCAGCAATGTGGCAAAAGGCAGCCGGGTAAGTGGCCCTTCAGGCACCAAAATCAGCTGGTCAATACCCGCCAAATCGTGCTCCCAGTCAGGGCCGAAAAGCTGGGTAAAGAGTTGAGCGGACCGGGCTGCAGGGAAGGGGGCCAGGCGGCCCTGGTGGCTGGAGTCGCCCAAGTCCAGAGCGTTATGCAGTTGGCGGACAGATCTGCCGATTTGATCATGCCCGACATTCAGTCGGTGTAGCCTGGGAGGATCCCGATGGGTCAGCAGCAACAGATAGCTCTCGTTATCGCCCAATATCCAGGCCAGTGCCGCCTCTTTGGGCTTGAGTGCTGAGTGAAGTTGCTCCAGCTTTGCCAGCCGATTGCCTTCAAATTCTGTAAAGGCGGGGAATGCCTGCTGGAGTTTCTGGCTGAGCTGTTCGAGGGCCTGGCGCTGTTGGTCAATCTTCTGGAGCAGCATCTCGGTCTTGGATTCACCCTGATAGCCAAAGGTGTTGAGCAAACGCTTTTCCAATGCGTCTATCTGACCCTGCAGATCCTGTCGCTGGCGTACCCATTGGGCCAATCGCTGATCGCCTCCCGTAGCCAGACGCTCGGCCAGAGACTGGAAGGCCTCAGCCCCTGGTGTGCTGCGCGCAAGCTGCATGGCAGCGAGAGCATCGGCGTTATCCTCAGATGTGTGTGTCGGCAGCCGGGAGAGCAGGGGCAGATAGGCCAGGGCATGGTCGCGCTGCTGCGTCTTGCTTTTCTTTCCGGCCAGGCCCTTTTGCTGGCGTTGTGCATCGATAGCCAATACGCGATGGTGTAAAGATCGCGCCTCGGCTTGTCTGCCCTGGGCAATACGCAGTTTGGCCAGATTGTAGAGGCTGGCCGCCAGGTCGGGGTGTTCCTGCCCCAGCTTCTCTCTGATCTTTAAAGCCTTTTGATAGAGTGCTTCAGCCTGCTGGTACTGATGTCGATCACGATAGACCCCGGCCAGATTGTTGAGTGCAATGGCGACATCGGGGTGTCCGGCACCCAGTGCCTTTTGCCAGGTGGTCAGTGCCGATTGATAGAGGGGCTCGGCCTGTTTGAATTGTCCCTGCTCTTGATAAAGGAAAGCCAGGTTGCTCAGGCTTTTGGCGACCTCTGGGTGCCCTTCGCCCAGACTCTTTTTGCGAATCGTCAGGGCTTCTTGATAGACAGTCTCGGCCTCTTGATAGCGCTTCTCCAAGGTGTAGAGCGCACCCAGGTTGTTGAGCGTTGCGGCCAGGTTGGGATGTTCCGGTCCCAGGTGTTTTTTCCAAAGAGCCAGTGCTTTCAGATAGAGAGGTTCGGCCAGGGGCAGCCGTCCCTGCTGGTCATAAAGAACGGCCAGATTGTTGAGGCTGTAGGCGACTTTGAGGTGGTCACCGCCCAAGGCCCGCTCCCGAATGGTCAGGGCTTGTTGCAGCAGCGATTCAGCCTCGCCCAAGCGACCCTGATCCTGATAGAGCAGGGCCAGACTGTTAAAGATGTCTGCCACCCGGGGGTGTTGATTGCCCAGGGCCTTGGTCAAAATGCTTTGGGCTTTCAATAACAGCGGCTCCGCCTCGCTGAAACGCCCCTCAGCCTGATACAACAGGGCCAGATTGTTCAGAGCTGTGGTGATCTCGATATGCGCTTTGCCGTACTTTTTCTGATCAATCTCCAGGGCCTTGAGGTAGAGGGGCTCTGCCTCATCATATCGGGCTTGCAGCCGATAAAGTTCGGCCAGATTGTTCAGACTGATGGCTATCTGCGGGTCTTGCGGGGCCAGTTTTTTTTGTTGGATGGCAAGGGCCTGCTGTAGCAAGGGCTCAGCCTTGGCATACTGACCTTGGCCTTTGTGGATTTCAGCCAGATTGATGAGGCTGGTGGCATAAAGAGGATGGTGCTCACCCAGTTGTTGCCTGGTGAGTGTTAAGGATTGGTTGGCCAGCGGCAGGGCCTGATCAAGGTGGCTTTGTTGTACCTGCTGGACAACCTGTTGATTGAGCTGGTTCAGCGCTGGGTTTTCGGGCTTTTTCCCCGCCATGACCCAGTGCTGATGACAGTCGTTGAGGGCCTGGACGATTTTTGCGTTGCCTTTGAGTGGGAAACTGATCTCAAGACCTGTATTGAGCGCTAATGTGAGCTGTTTGGCCTGCGCCATGGCTTCGATGAACGCCGGATCAGGTCTGAGTGAAACGCCATCCTTCTTGCCCAGTGCGGTGAGACGCCAGGGCTGTCCCTTATCGAATCGGATTTTGGCACTGTACATCACCCCTTTTTCAAGGCCCGGTTGACCTGATTGGCTCAAGTCCAGCCCCCAGATGCTTTGGGTGCCGAACTTCACCAGGAGCAGGGATTGTCCCCGGTTTTTGCTCAGGGCCATGCAGCTGCTGTTATCAGGGATCTCATCCTTCATATGGACCAGATGCCAGCCGGCCACCCTGCCCAGATCTTTTTGGGTTGCCCCTGCCCACAGGGGATTGACGTGGCATAAAAGGGATAAAGTGCCAAGCCAAACCCAAAGGCGGGCTCTTGCGGGTGCTCTGTTGCAACGGTTCATTTTGAGTCCTTGTCTTGCAATGGTTTTTTTCGTCAGTTTTGGTAACGATGCTGGGTGACAGCCTCGGCGGCCTCTTTCGTTAAGAAGGGCATGAGCGCTTTGAAGCTGAGTTCGACATCCTCGGTACAGGCTAGGGTGACGTGGGGAAAGGATGGGGTGAAGACAAAACCCTGATGACCAAAGCGGATCTGGTATTCGTGGTTCTCACGAATGACATCCTGACATTCGTCCCCAATGCCCCTCTGTTTGATCGCCTTGGCAGTGATCTTCTGGTTCAGGGCTTCAGGGGCGGCATAGTTGAAATAATGGTCTCCATATTCCATAGCGCTGTCTGGTTTTTTGCTGTTTTTTATCCAATGCCAGAGATTGATCCTTTTTCCACTGGTCAGGTCCCAGGTGACATAGCTGAACTCTGCAAAGGGATGCGCTCCGCCACAGTAGCCGTCTGTACTTTCTGCAAAGGAGATCCAACGCTCATTCCAGAACAGGGGCTCAACCCCGAAATGGTAGTCAGCCCCCCCTTCTCCAATGCTCTCTTTGGCTAACTGGAAACAATCGTAATGCTGGGAGATGCCGGTTCTTAATTCGGTGGAAAGCAATAGATTGAGGTCGGCTACGCTTTTTTCCTGGTCCAGGAGCTTGACCGATGAGACATCCCCAGACAGCCCGGAGATCACCTGATAGCTTTTGCCCATGACCTTTTTCGTCCCTGTGACGGACACCTTTTCCGCCAATACCTTCGCATAGCTATCAGGGTTGAAAACACCCAATTCGGGATCGCAACCGGTGTCACTATTTGGAATCAAGGTTTGATATCGCATCAACTCAATGGGCAGTGACCTGGTTTTTGCTGTATCGGACCAGTCTCCTCTCAGCTGGTTGCCCTCAGCTTTAACGGCCCAAAGGCCTGTTGGGTGCTTGGGGTCGCTTTCGATCCACTGGCTCTTATCATTGGGATGAGAAATGAGCGGAATCAGCTTGGCATGGCGCAGGTAGAAATAGGCCGATTGGCCTGGGCTGAAACAGGCCAGGATCCGGTTCTTTCCCAGGGTTCCGCTCCAGATGCCGATTTCCGGTGCGGACAGCCCTTTACCCAGGGCCGGGATCGCCAGACTGTTGCTCAGAAGGGCACAAAAGAGAAGATTGAAAGCACGCATCTTGGTGACTCCAGTGTGGGGGGGAACCGCTTGGGGCATTCGCTTCGATGCTCCGGGAGTTGGAAGGGTAAAGGCGCTCATTGTAGAGAGAACGGAACAGCGGGTGCAAAATGACAAATGTCTTTTTCAGTTGGGAGAAGGGTGAAGTAGAGCCGGTTTGCTGATTGGCCGAAAGCCATAGATCGGCGTTTGAATTTGCGTTAGGTTTTTAGCGTGAGGTTTCTTTGACCTCTTTGGTCTGCTCGCCAAAGGAGAAAACGATGAGACATTTTATTGGGGCAGTGGTGCGTAACGCCTTATTTTTTGCGGTTCTGACGCTTATTACCAGCCCAGGCTGTGCGGAAGAGGCGCTGAAGCCCCTGGTTGCGGATTTGGAACCCATCATGCCGGATGAGCCTGTGGAGGTCACTTATAACGAAAGATATTCCGTGACATCGGCCCTGGAGTCCCTATCCTCCATTCGTGCGGCTTTGATCAGCTTTACCCAACTGACCGAGATGAGCAAAAAACGGCTTGGGGCGAGAAAGCTGAATTCTGTTGGCAATACCGCTTGGGAGATACAAAACATGGGTTTCCCCAACTGGAGTTCCAGTATTGAAGGCGCACTCTACAAAAGTGATTTTGAGATTAAACGGCTGGAATACGAGCTGGCATTAGAGAGACAAATGAGCGGAAAGATCAACCCCGAGGCGGTTGAAAAACGGAAAACGGCCCTAGACGCGGCGGAAAAGCGTTTCAAGAAATTTTGGTCATCTGCGAGTATCGCTGAGTAGTCCCGCGAGATAGGGTACATGACAAAGGACAAATTCTTCATTGCCTTTGTGCTTCTTGTTCTGCTGATGCTGGTTTTTCGGGACAGCCCCGTATTCACGACTGTCATGAAGGGGCTGATGGGGGGCGACCCCACCCTGGCTCAGCGGTAACGAAAAAGAGCCCCATTGGTTAGTGGTCAGGCTTTATCGAACACTGCCAGCCAGCCTGGGAAGGGCTATTGGCGGCAAGCTCAAACGTCGCTGGCACTCTGCTGGGGGTGCGATGGGGGCTCACTCTGGATGAAATGGCTATCTGTTCAAGGAGAACAAAGATGAAAACAAAATGCTCACTGCTACTTTTGCTGGCGCTTTTGTCTGTCAGGACCTATGGCGCGGATGCCCCGATTTCCATGTGGGATGGGGATGAGCTGGGCTTTGAGGTTGGTGGAGCAGTCGATGTCACTAAGATAGTTGGAAATCCTGATGATTTTTCAGGTTCATACCATTTTGGATTCTCAGAAATGGAGTCCAGTTTTTTTGTTGAGAAAGAGGGAGAGCTTTATCGAATCAGGCACGAATCCTATGTTTTTGATGAAAAGAAACAGACATTTCTTTCAAGGCACAGGGAGTTAACCCAGGTCGAAATCAAAGACGGCTATTTTGACAAGGATGGCTGGAAAGGACGCTTTGTGTTTTATTTTGTGCAACCCGTTGAGAAAACGTATGGAGAGGGTAGGGTTGTTGGTGAAGTGGTTCATCCCACTCGAAAGTTGAAAGGTCTGGTGATTGAGGCGTCACCCGTGGATATCCGGAATGAACTGGGTTTCCTGGAAAAGCCCTTCAGGGATTTTGCCGTCGCTGGCCAACATGCTGTTTCACATGATCGGCTACTGACATCAGAGGATGTGAAAAACCGATCCAGGCAGGATTTGGCGTTGATGCGGAATGAGATCTTTGCCCGATATGGCTATCGGTTCAGTCCCGGTGGGGAGATGGATCGCTATTTCAAAAGTCAGCCCTGGTATAAGGCCCGCTACGAAGAAGTGTCCCGCTTCTTCAACGACGTTGAGAAGAAGAACGTGCGGTTCCTTCGAGCGGAGGAGAAGCGGTTGAGGTGATCCGGGATTGTTGTCTTGCAATCAACGGCTTTGACACCTGATACAGTCAGCTAGAAATCTGCCAGTTCCAGGTCTGCTTGAATGGCGGATAATCCGGCTTGGGCACAGGCACCGTCGATGCTGTCGGCTTCGGATTTTCCCGGTGGAGCGCCGGATACCCCGATACCGCCAAGGGTTCGGCCTCCAGCTTCGATGACCAGACCACCACCCACCAGTAAAGCGCCAGGGTTGTGTTGCACCTGATTGGGAATACGCCCTTCCTGCAGCATTGCAGCCAGATCGGCAGTGGACTGACGAAAGCTGTTTGCGGTCCAGGCCTTGCGTATGGCTGTGTCTACGCTGTGGGGACCAGCCATGGGATCACGTAGCAGGGCCTGGAGATTGCCGCCCCGGTCTACTAGCGCAACGGTCACAGAGAAACCCCGTTGGCGGCAATCTTTTAAGGCAGCCCAGGCCGCTTGGTTGGCGGCTTCAAGACCTAAATTGTGAACAACGTGTAAAACGGGTTCGGCATATGCTGAAAAGCTGAGGCCTAATGTGAAGCCAAGCAGGAAGAAACTGGTGCCTTTTTTCATGGGAATGGCTCAAGTTAAACAGGGAAGGGAAAGGTTTGCCCACGTTTTTAAATTGATCTGTAGCAAAAGTTACGGTCATCTCCTTTCAGTCACCATATCTTAATAACCACCAACTGTCGAAATAGCTTTGGAGGTTAACAATGAATGCATTTATCTGTTTTATGGCATCAGCGGCTGGTCGAATTCTGCGTATCGTTGCAGGCAGCGCCATTGTCGCCTGGGGGCTTTTGGCCGCCGGTGGCGATAACGGCATGCTGATCGCCGCCATTGGCGCACTGCCTATTCTGGCAGGCGTGCTGAACATCTGTGTGGTCGGCCCCTTGATAGGTGGCCCGTTTCTTGGCTCTACCTGATTACCCATTATATTCAGCCAACGTTGTCTCTGAGAGCTAAACTTATTAGTAAGGGTGCAGTGTGAGGGTAAG
>JBNKLG010000034.1:0-26252 GCA_050292235.1 Sedimenticolaceae bacterium
GCCAGCGTTCACCAAGCCGGGAGAGCACGCGGGAAGTATTGCGCCAATGGATCAGATGTCGTAGCCATGGCCAGTGATGCAGCCAGCGTGGCCAAGCTGCAAAGAGGTGACTGCGAAAACTGAGTCCCTGTCGGGCAACCTGTTGCGCCAGATATTCGGACTTGATCAAGGCCATGTCGACATTGGATTCACATTCGCGTTTGCAGCCCTTGCAGGCGACGCATTGGGTCATGGCTTCGGCCAGAGTGGGATCACTGAGGGCCTCTAGGGCCTCCTCTGCCAGCTCCGCATTCAGTGCCGCCTTCAGCAGGCGCACCCGACCACCGGTAGAGAGGTTGGGATTGCCGCTGACACGGTAACTGGGGCACATCAGCAGCTTGCCCTGAGTTTCACATTGATGGCTGTTGATGCAGGCGGCTACAGCCTTGGCGAAATTGCCCCCCTGTTTGGGAATGTCGGCATAGGCATCGCCCATGCCGGCATCTTTGTAGGCGGACCAATCGAGATAGGTTTTCATGGGGTAGCAGGTATTTGATCAGAGACAATAACCTTTCTTACTGCAAGGTTTAAACCAATTTGGCTCGACGGCGCCAGGTCGCTTGAATACTGGTCTTGTCAACAGATGACAACGGCATCGGCCTGACTCTTTGGCGACAATTGTCACTAACACGACAAAAAGCAGCCTTTAGAATGGTGCCTGAGCTTTGGATTTGAGGAGATCAACATGTTTATCGCCATGAATCGTTTTCGTATCGTCGCCGGTCGGGAACAGGAGTTTATCGATATTTGGAAGAACCGCGATTCCCATCTCAGTGAGATGCCGGGATTTATCAGCTTCCATTTGCTTCAGGGTGAAACGGAGGGGGAGGCGACTCGCTTTATTTCTCATACCACTTGGGCGTCTGCCGAGGATTTCGGTAACTGGACCCGTTCTGACGCTTTTAGGCAGGCCCATGCCAAAGCTGGAGATTCACCTCGGGACCTCTATTTGGGGCCGCCTCAGTTTGAGGGGTATGAAGGGGTTCTGTCGGCCTGACATCAACGTTTTTGCTTCTGCAGAAGCAGCGCAAACTCTTTTAGTGGCATGGGCTTGCCGAACAGGTAGCCCTGACCTTCGGTGCAGCCCATCTGGATAAGAAACTGGCGCTGTTGCTCAGTTTCTATACCTTCAGCGATGACACTTTTACCCAGACTTTTGCCCAACATGAGGATGGATCGGATGATGGCCTGGCTTTCGCCCTCTTCGGGTAAGCGGGCGACAAAAGACTGATCAATTTTTAACCGCTGGGCAGGTAGGCGATGGAGGTAGGAGAGGGAGGAGTATCCTGTGCCGAAATCATCGATGGCCAGTTGTATGCCCAGTTCGGTTAGGCGTTGCAGAGAGTTCTGGTTGGAGCTGGTCTCTTGCAGGATAACGCTTTCCGTCAGCTCCAATTCCAGCGTGGCAGGGGTGATGCCCGTGGTGTCCAAGATCTCTTTGACCAGCTGGGTAAAATGTCCTTGGGGATCGATTTGTTTACTGGAGACATTGAGGCCCAGTCGACCGATCTGAATGCCCTGGTCACGCCATAGGCGCAGCTGATGACAGGCTGTGCGCAACACCCATTCACCAATGGCGACAATGGCACCTCTTTCTTCTGCCAGAGCGATAAAATGGAGTGGCGTCAACAATGCGCGCTCTGGATGGTGCCAGCGTATGAGGGCCTCGGCACCAATGATGGCACCGCTTTCCAAGGCAACCTGGGGCTGGAAATAGAGTTCAAATTCTTCCCGATCAATGGCCCGCCTCAGGTCATTCTCAAGATTGATTCGATCCAAAGCGGCTTGCGCCAAATCAGCGGAAAAAAAACGGTAGGTGTTCCGTCCAGAGTGTTTCGCCTGATACATGGCTGCATCGGCATTGCGCAGTAAAGCGTCTGCATCAGCGGCATCGTCAGGATAGACCGAGATCCCTAAGCTGGCCGTTGGGAAAAGCTCGTAGCTGTTAATCTGGATGGGATCCCGAAAGCTGGCCAACAACTTTTCAGCCAGCCAGGTGAGATGAACCAGATCAAAATCCCCCTCGATCAATAGCACAAATTCGTCTCCACCCAGACGTCCAACGCTATCCTCTTCCCGAACCAGCGTGACCAAGCGTTTGGCTACCTGCTTCAAAAGCTGGTCACCTACTTGATGACTTAAGGTGTCATTGATGTTTTTGAATCGATCCAGATCCAGGAAAAGAACCGCGACCCGGTTTCCGTTGCGTTGCACACGTCGTATGGCATGGGTTACCCGGTCATAGAATAGCCGTCGGTTGGGGAGATCGGTCAGGGTGTCGTGATTGGCGAGGAATTCCAGTTTGGATTCTGTGCGTTTGCGTTCGTCGATCTCCTGTTCAAGATCACGGTTGAGATCCTGCACCCGTGCATAGTAGCGCGAGATCTCCAGTGATGAGATGGCCTGGGCCATGAGCAGCTGCAGAATTCGAGTGTGGGTACGGGTGAAGGCATGGGTGGTGAGGTTGTTTTCCAGATAGAGTATGCCGCCCAACTCGCCCCGATTGACAATGGGCAGACATAACAGGGATCGGCATTGACGCTCGACAATGCTGCTGTCCGTTCCAAAGAGTGTCGATTTTTGCGCGTCGTCCAGGCTGACGGTTTTTTTGGTGCGGGCAACGTAGTGCACCAAACTGCTGGCAATATCCGAATAGCGATGCAGGGGCTTCCATTGTAGAACGTCCACGGTGGATCGGTCGCCTTGTTGTTCGGCAACCACGCACCATTCATCGTCACGTTGCAACAGCAGGTGGCCACTTTGGGCACCGGCGGTTTCGATGACCAGATGAATCAGCCGTGCCAGCATACGGTCGATGACCAATTCTCCGGCAACGGTCTGAGCTGCTTTAAGCACCGAATAGAAATCGACCGCATGCAGACCCTCGCTCGAGCTGCTGGAGATGGTCTTTGAGTCGAGGGGCCGTAAAGATAGCAGCGAGGCCGCATGATCACGTTGGAGTTGCGCCAGTTTGGCCTCGGCCCCCCAGTCTTCGTAGGCCAGGAATGCTTGTTGTAGGTAGAGATCGGCCAATTGCGGCTTGCCGCGTCGTTGCCAGCTGGCGGCAGCGCGTTCGCACGCCAAGGCTTGTTCCATAGGGCGTCCATTTTGTATGGCTGTCGAGATGGCTTCGTCGTAGGCATCCAACAGTGTACCTTTCCCTTTGCCTCTCAAGTCGGTCAGTTCGGCTTCGATCAGTCGTTGTTTTGCAAGGTAGTTGCTGGGACAGCGTTCGGCCCATTCCCGAAACTGGGTGAGATAGGCTTCCATTTGAGCCATCGATTCTTCAGGCGTACGATCACCGTTGCGGATGGCTTCGGCGAGGGCTAATGCATGGAAGAAGTGATGTTGGGCTATCCAGATCATGCCAGCCAAGCCACTCAGTTGTGGTATCGCCTCTTCGCTGGCGGTTAGCGCTTGGTCAGATTTCTCCAGGATGGTCGCCAGCAGGGCGCGTAGGACCAGAAAGAAACTGGACATCGTGGCATTGTTGCTTGCACGCCAGTCATCAATGGCCTTCATGCCACCAATGTCGTCGGTGAGATCAGGTAATGATTTGCTAGGGTGGCGCAAGCCCAAAACACTGGTCTTGAGCATGCAATAGAATTGATGTCCGTCTTCCTGACGAATCACACGCTCGGTGTCATCGAATTGGGCGAAGCTCTGTTCCAGTTCGATCAGGGATTGTCCTGCCAGCAAACCGTTGCCATGCAAATGGTTGATGGAGTAAATGGCGAACTGATGATCCCCGACCTCAAGAGAAGCCGTGCAACCCCGATCAAAAAAGGGCAGAGTCGATTCCAGTGGTTGGCTCCAATGGAGAATAAAGGCAGCATGAAAAAAATCTGCCCGGCCTTTCAATGCCGAGTATTGAGGACGCTGGGCAATGTCGGTAGCCAGTTGGCTTAAGAGCAGAGAGGTATCGTGTTGCCCCATGGCGGCAAGCAACATGCCATAGGTGCTGAAAGCAAAGGGCGTGAATTTTGATAGCTTTCCCTGAAGTGAGCGGCGGGCAAACTCGACGGCAGCGAAGGGGAATAGGGGGGAGCCGGAGATATAGGTGGCTGGAATCAGATGGGTCAGCAATCCACTGATCGCCAGATCGGATTCATCTTCCATCGGTGGCCAACTCAAAATATTTTGGGGCTGATGCTCGGCCAGGATGTGAGCGATCTCATTCATCAGAGGATATAAAGCTTCTCGTGAGTGATCTTTCGGCAGGTAAACACCCAGCGTGGCCAATCCTTTTGTTCCGATTTCCAGCGCTTCATCCATACGAATCTCTGCGGTATGGATGCCGACCAGAAACTGAAAGATGCGGGAGCGGGTCCGCGCATTTTGCGACTCTATCAAAAGTTGGTTGAGACGATGAATGGCCGTTGTTGAATCGCCCAGGTAGTAGGTGGTTTCTGCCAAATGAAAATGGAAATCGAATGCCAGCGTTGAATCAGTATCCATCAAAATGTCGTCGAGCAGATCCATGCCCATCATGTAAAAATCCCTGGCTTCTGCATAGGCCATAGTGGCCCGGGCTGCATTCCCTGCTTCCAGATTGAGCTGGATCAGTTGCTTTTTTTCCTGGATAGCGTCGATCAGTCGGGCACCGAGGTTAAGTTGTTGCACTGCGCCCATGGGTACTTCATTGATTTTTCTGTTGGCTAAAAGCAGGCGTCCCAGCTTCAGGTGAATCAGACTGGCCTGATTTTGAGTTAAGGTTTCGTAGATCGCTTGTTGAATACGATCATGAACAAAACGGGCACTGTCATTCAGCATCGTGATGAGACCAGCCTCTGTGGCCGGGCTGATGAGTCGTTCGATGTTTTGCTCGGAGAGTGGTGCTGCTTTGGCCAGTAGCTCCAACGGGAAACTGTTGCCAATACAGGCTGCAATCTGCAGTATTTGTCGTACGTTTTCTGGCAGACGCGCGATTTTACGTAACATCAGTTCAATGATGCTGTCACTGATGTCCAGGCGTTGAACCTGTTCAATATCCCATATCCATTGCTCGGTGCCTGGATCGAAGTTTAGTGTTCCTTCTGTTGCCAGTGTTTCCAGCACCTGGCGGATGAAAAAGGGATTGCCTCCGGTCTTGGTATGGATCAACTGTGAGAGTCGGGCTGACCGGGAGATATCTATATCCAGCGTGTTGGCCACCAGTGTCGTGGCCTGATCCAAATCCAGTCCTTTGAGTCTCAGCTGATTCGCTTTAGGCCATTCAGCAACCAAGCTATCAATCCATGGCGATAGAGACTTATTGGCATCTGACGGGCCGTCACGATAGGCGCAGATGAGCAGAAAGTGGTTGCTCAGGGCCCTGGTGGCGATCATGTTCAACAGTTCCCGCGAAGCGGAGTCGGCCCATTGCAAATCGTCCAAAAAGAGCACCAGTGGATGTGCTTCCGTCACCATGCAGTGAAAAAAACTGACCAGAGTAACGGCGAATCGGTTAGCGGATTCGGCGGTATCCAAAGGGGGAGGGACAGGTTGAAGACCGATGATCATTTCTAAAACCGGCACCAGTTTTATCAATAGTCCGGCATTAGCTCCTAAGGTTTCTAGAATCCGGTTACGGAATGCATCCAATTCCTTAGGACTATCGGTCAGCAGTTGATGGCAAAATTGAGAAAAGGCCTCTGCAAAGGCAAGATAGGGCAGCCCCCGAAGTGTCTGATCGAATTTGCCGTAGAGATAACGTCCCCCTGTCGCAGCAACAGGAAATCGTAAAGTCTCTACCAGACTGGTCTTACCCGAACCGGCCTGGCCGGAGATGACCTGGAGCCCTCGTTGGCCGTCGAGGGTCTGTTGCAAAGCGGTAAGCAGTTGTTGTTGCTCAGCCTCACGACCATAGAGGTCAGAAGGGAAACCCAGACGGCCTCTGTGGTCCCCCTTGCCAAGCGTGAAGTGGGCAATCTGGCCCCCTGTATTGAGTGATCGAAGGCAGTGTTCCAGATCATGACAAAGTCCATGGGCACTTTGATAGCGGTTTTCCGGAACTTTGGCCAACAGGCGCATGATGATATCGGATAGGACTTGAGGCATCTCCGGCCTCTTTGCTATCGGAGCTTCAGGTAACCGTGCCAAATGAGCGTGAATCCATCCGGCCGTATCATTAGCCTGGAATGGCAGATGGCCTGTCAAGGCTTCATAAAGGACGATGCCCAGCGCGTAGAGATCGCTACGCTCATCGATGGGCAGTTCAACCCGCCCTGTCTGTTCGGGGGAAAGGTAGGGCAGTTGGCCTTCAAGTTTGAAAATAAAGTCCTCATTACCACCGTGCGAGGCAAATCCAAGATCGATCAAAATGGCTTCGGTGCTTCCCTTTCGTACCAAAAGGTTACCGGCAGCAATATCGCGATGGATAATGCCTGCTTCGTGGAGTGAGGCCAGAGCTTGGGCGGCGCTCAAAGCCAGTTTGAGACTGATGTCGAGGGGGCGCTGTTGATCGGTGTGGAAAAAAGTCCGAAAAGATTCACCGGGGATGTAAGCCAGCTCGATGGCTGGACGCCCATGCCATTTTAACCGGCGGATGACCCGGCGGACCCCCGGTAGACGAAGGTGCACGCCGATTTCGTATTCACGGTTGAGGCGAGCCTTGACGCGGGGCGCAGCAACCTCCGAAGTCGGATATTTGATGATGGTGTCGCAGGTTTCGGCTGACCGATTCCGTTCGAGGGTGAAAGCGCTGCCGACGTAAATTGCCTTCGTGCCCATGTGAGATGATGGTTTCCACAAATTACGACGATTCCATCAGTATAGAATAGCTGTGGTTTTGTGTGCGTAAGCTCTGCATCCTAAATTTGACCTGAATCAGCTCCGATTCAACGGCTCATTGAGGAGCATCAAACCGACCAGGCAGAGAAATGCTGATGTCGGTGGCTCTTCTGGTTATATGGGCATTTTGAGGGAATCTCATTGAATGAAAACTGTCGATATCCATACCCATTTGCTTAGCAGTGAGGTCTCTTTCCATCGCCCCTATGATAGATTTGCCCTCCGTCTTTTTGGCAAAAAGTTTGGTCTGGATGTCCAGGCCCTGGCGCAGAATCCCTTCAATGCCTATATAAAAGCCTTAACCGATTCAGTCCGGACCTCTGCGCATGTTGGCAAAGTGGTGCTTTTCGGCGTGGATGCTCGGGTGGATGATGCTGGTTGTGAGTTGCATCGAGATGCCACTGTCTGTGCCAGTAATGAAGATGTGTTGGGGGTCTTCCAACAGCATGGGGATGTGGTGATTCCTTTCTTCTCCATCAATCCAAAGCGCCCCGACGCTCTGGATCTGATCGATACCTATGTCGAACAAGGTTTTCGGGGGGCCAAGTTTCTTCAAAATTACTGGGGTGTAGATACGCGGGAGGTCCGCTATCGTCCCTATTTTGAAAAACTGGCGGCTTTGGGGTTGCCGCTCATTGTCCATGTGGGGAGCGAAAGCAGCGTCGATTCCGTACCAGCTTGTGAGCGGCTGGAGATGCTGGATCAGCCGGTGGCATTGGGGGTGAATACCATCTGTGCCCACATGGCGCTCAGTTACTCCATTTTTCGCCCCATTCGCTCGTTCTCCAATAATCCAAAATACTTTGGTGACGAATATTTCCGTCTGCTGAAAAAACTGGAACAGCACGATAACCTCTATGCGGATATCTCCGCTTTACTGACACCAGTGCGGGCCAGGGTGTTAAGGCATTTGAGTGAGCAACAGCAGATTCATCACAAACTGCTCTTTGGTACCGATTTCCCCGTACCTTTCTCCATGCGCTTGAACAGCTATGATCTGCCTTGGAAAGAGCGGGTCAGCCTGTCTCGTATTGCCAACCCCTTTGATCGATATACCAAGGCGGTGTTGGCCTATTTCGGTGAGGAAAATCCGGTCTACAGCAACTACGGTAAAATTCTCAAAGAGAAAAACGACTCAGAAGGAAAATCCCATGAATTGGCGTCGCTTTAAACATCAATGCCATGAAGCCGCAAGGTTGCTGGACAAAGGTGAAACTATTGGGCCCGCCCTTGAAAAGGCAAAGATATCGCCGCTGCTCAAAGAATTAGGCCCTGAATCCAAGAAGGACAGTTTGCAGGCATCTCTGCTGGCATCGCTGGAAAATGGGAACTACTCTGAGAATGAGGCCAAATCAGCGTTAAAAATCTATGCTGAGCTGGATGTTTCAGAGCTGGCGCATAAGCCCAATAGAATACGGCGGGTCGGTATCTATCTTTTATATTTGGCAACCCTCTTTTTTGTCATTGGTTGTATCTATTTGCTTTATGTTGTTCCAACAACCTTATCTTTTTATGAGGCTATGCATACGCCACTTTCCAGTGATTTTGTTTGGTTCGTCAACAACTGGTATCTGATTTTTATTGCAGTGCTGAGTCTCTTTGTTCTTGTTTTTCTGGTGACCAGAAAGGTAAAGCATCTGTTTGATTATCGGGATGATGTCATAGGCACCGGGATTTATCGATGGATATTGCCTGGAAAATTGCGATCCTCCCATGAGCGGCTGATCTCTTTGATTCGACTACCATTACAGTGCGTGAAAAATGGCTCTGAAGACCCAGTTGCTCAATACTATCGATCAGAGAAGTATATCGAAAAAGAGGTTGCTGAAAGCCTCTCCATGTTGATGGGCGAGGCGCTCGGTGAATCGGTTTTACGTGCTGAGTCCTATTTGCGCAGAATTTATGTTGTGATCGCCATTCTGATCATTCTTTCAATTGCCGAATTTGTCAGTAGTGCATATGGATCCCTTTTTTCCATAGGAGAGTTTTTGTGAAAAATAATGTTGGATTTACCTTGATTGAGTTGATGGTGGTTGTCGCCATTATCGGTATTTTGGCCTCTATTGCCATGCCGCAGTACCAAGTCTATATACAGCGAAGCGAGGTAACGGAGGCGTTGGGCATTGCTTCTGATGTAAAAGATCATGTGACGATCTACTATCGCGAGAAGCTGGCTTTTCCCAAAGACAACGCTGAAACCGGTATTCCCGAGCCTGACAAGATGATCTCCAATCGGATCACTGGGGTTGTGGTCGAAGGCGGTGCGGTTCACGTCACTTTGGGTAACAAAGTCGCTCAGCCGCTACAGGGCCAGGTGCTGACCTTTAGGCCCGCCACGGTGGATGGCAGTCCCAAGAGCCCCGTCTCCTGGCTCTGTGGTTATGATGAACCGGTAAAGGGCATGTCAGCGGTCGGCGAGAATAAAACGACGCTGACAAACGAATATCTGCCGGCTTCTTGCAGAAAGCGGTCCTGAAATTTGCTCAGATCTGTTGTGGGGTTTGTGATGAAAAAAAACGTTTTTCTGTCTCTTTTGGTGTTGGCCAGCCTCTGTCACGCCAACGAATCGTTGCTCATCGGTCAATGGCAGTGCCACTTTACCAGCGAGATCATGGATGCCGATGAGGTGCTGACCATCAATGCCGATAAGAGCTATCAGCTCGAAGTTAGTATCTATGGATCAGAGCTGGTCGATATAGGCGCATGGCAGCTCCATGGCGACAAGCTGAGGGTACATCGGAAAACCCACATTGCTAGAGGTGAAAAAAAAGCCTCTGATCACGTCTTTACCTACAGCATCAAACAGCTGGATAAGGGCCATTTGATCTTTCAAAAAGGGAAAGGTGTCTCCACTTGCACCAAATGATCATCAGCTGATCAGGGTAGATCGATGCGACGCCTGCTGAGTGTCCTTTTCATGATATCAGACCTAACGGCAGGGTTGCTGTTATGGGCCAGCTTGGCTGTTGCTGGCCTGTATCCCTTTGCCGGCCCCGCCTATGCAAAGATGGCGAATCTGCCATTGCCGATGGAACGTATTGTCTTCGTCGTCGGTATAGCCATTCTGCTGGCGTTGGCTGCTTTTCTGCTCAGCCGCAGAAAGCTGTTCGGTGTGCTCTTGTTGCTGATGACGGGCATTGGCTGGATACCGGCTGGACAATATATGACGGCACTTTTTCAATGCCTTATCATCCTGGCGATCTTTGGTGTGCCATTGTTATTGAGCTATTTAGAATCTCAGCGTGGCCGGGGAAACCGGCTGAACCTTTGAGGTTAGCGACACCTCCCTGTGTCGCAGGATATTTCCTACCTCTGATTACTGATCCAATACCGCGATGGGGAAGTTGGGCATGACGGTGGGGATCTCCGTTGTGGGGTGCTGACGACCGCCGGTCAGCTCCTTGACCCGATTGGTGACAAAGAGGTCCAGCTCTTTGATGTCGATGCGGTTGTCGCCATTGAAATTGGCCTTTTTCTGCTCCAGTCCTTCAATCAGCGCCAGGGTGAAGGCACCATGTTCCCATTCCGGGCTTTCGACGCTGGCCTCGCGACCTGTGGCCGCTGTCATGACCACTACGCCACCTTCCACCTTGCGCAGATCGCGCAGGGCATCGGAGATGCCGGCAATATCACGTTTGCCGGTGATACCGCCGGAATGGCAGGTATCCGCCAATAGCCAGCGCTTGCCGGGTACTCGCTCCATGGCATCCTGGAACTCATACCATTTGATGCCGGTGCGACGCAGATGGTCGGCATCGGAATCGTGGGACATGAAGTAATACTGGCCACCATCGTCTTTGATGCCATGACCCGCCACAAAGATGACGGCGACATCGTTTTGGGTGCTTTCCTTGATCAGCCAGTCCAGGCCATCCAGGACGTTATCCTTGTCGGCCAGGCTGTTGGTAAGCAGCCGTACCTTGACCTGATTGTAAAGTTTGCCTTGCTGAGTCTTGAAAGTGCGGGCAATGGCCTCGGCATCTTCATCGGCATACTTCAGGTTCTGGGTCTTGTCTTCGTATTTGGAGATGCCAATGGATAGAAGGTAGAGATTGGGTCTTTCCTCTCGAGATTGTGGCAAAGGATCGGATGTGTTGGTCGGGGTAGATGTTTGTGCCCTTGTCTGGGTTTGTGGCTCGGTCGTTGGGCTGTTCGCTGCAAGAACTGGGGCATTTTCTATCTGTGGCATAGGTGCTACTGGCTGACTGACCTGCATTGGAGTTGGGTAGGCTGCGGCGGGGGTTGCTGCAGGCTGTGTGGGTTGCATCCCTGCTCCCATCTGGGCCAACTGCTGTTCCGATTGCTGTCGTTGCAGGTGTATCTTTTGCTTGGCAGAGGCGATTAAAGCGGCTTCCTGGTCGGGCAGTAGATTTCCGGTGGGCGCTATCCCTTTGGATTGCTGGTACAGGCCGATGGCCTTGCGGCTGCCCTGGCCAATGGCACCATCGATCTTACTGCTGTAGAAGCCTTCGATCTTCAATGCGGCCTGCAGCTGTTTTCCTTTGCTGCGTTGGTCAAAACCCATGTAGTTAAGGTGGGCGGATAGCTCAGTCAGGCTGGCCTGATACAACAACAGCGTTTTCTCCTGAGGCGATAGGGTGCCAGTCGTGGCCAAGCCATAGTGTTGCTGGAACTGTTGAATGGATTCCTTGGTTTTTGCACCCAATATGCCGTCGATGTTGCCGGAATAAAATCCGGCTGCAGCCAGGGCAGCCTGAATTTTTTTACCTTCGATGACCTCAGGGGATGGCATGTGAACAACTACCCTGTGCTCGGTCGAGCGTTGTTGGGTTCTCCGTTGACGATCATCGCGATGATTCTCCTCCTGCTGTTCCTGCTGTGCGTTGTTGTTTTTGATGCCGTTGTAAATGGCAGCTCCGATAAGGCCACCAGCCATGCCTTTGACGAAATCGTTTCCCGCATAAACCGGGGGCGCAGTGAGGCTTGAGCTGGTGACAATCAGGGTGGTAACCATGGCGTGGAGAGAGATTTTGGATGACATGTTCCTATTCCTCTGTGCAGTCAATAATCTTGAGTTTGGTCGATTCCTTCCATGAAATAAAAAAGAAGATACAGTATACATTAGCCTTTGTTATTTATTGATTTTTTCTTTCAGGGCAATATTGTCAGGTCGCATTTTGGCCAGTTTCTGCCAGTAATCTCTGGCTTCTGCATTCAGGTGTTGTGATTCCAGATAGCGGCTTAGCAAGACCAATCGGGCGAAATCGGTGCCAGCCTGGGCCCGTAACTGCCCGACCCGCTCGACCACCTCTTCGGTGACCAGAGCAAAATCGGCACTGGCGAAGCTCTTACCCCCCTCCTGCTCGGCCTCTAGCTCCCAGGTTAGACGTTCTCCGCGCGGCAAAACAACCTCTTTGGGCAAGCGCAGGCGGGGTTTGTCGGTATGTGCGGTAAACAGCACTTTGCCCTTGTCAGAAAGAATTTCCAGCCGATAGGCGGCATCCTTGGCCTCATCGTCCACCTGCCATTCGAAATAGGGTCTGGCCTCAAGGATTCGGGTTTTGACGGGATAGGTCAGGCTGAGTTTTGGTTTGCTTGCGTTGATCCTACGCATCACAATGGCAGCCTGGGCCAGCTCGCTGCTGACCAACTGGGCGCCTTCTGAGGAGAGTAGCAAAATCTCTCCGGCAATGACCTTGCCATTTACGGTGGGCCCTTCGTCGTTCAAAGCCACTTCGCTGGGGCCGGTCAGGATATACTCCTTACCATTGGCGTAGTACACCAGCGTTGCCTTGGCGTTTTTGGCCAAAGAGAGCTTGTCTCCGGATTGAAATTCTCCTAACAATACTGCGGGTGCTCCATTGGCGTGAACACCGTTTTCTGGGATGTCGGTAAACATGCCCAATGGCTGTGCAGCAGAGATGGCAGGGGCTGAAAGCCATAGCAGCCATCCCAATAGCAATGTACGAAGTCGAGTCATGGGTTTTCCTCCCGTGTTGCTACTTAATTTAGAGCCTTTCCAGTTCAAAAGGTCATAATAAAAGTCACACTGTGACCGTGTGACTTGTCACAGAGGTGATGTGGTGCTGGGGTTGCGGGCTGGCCAGCCGTAGACATGTACCGGAGTATGGCCTTTGATTGCGACTTCACCCAGGTCATCAAAGACATCTTCGTTTTGTAAGATTTCATAGACCGTTGCTGAAATAACCAGCGGATAGCCCACCTCTTTGGTGACCCCTTCGAGACGGCTGGCCGTATTGACCACATCACCGATGGCCGTGTAATCGACCCGCTCTTCCGATCCAATATGGCCCACTACCGCTTCGCCCATGTGCAGACCGATGCCGATGGCCAGAGGTTGCGTGCCTTCCTGCTTAAGTTCTGTGTTGAGCTTATCCAGTCGCTGTAATTTTTCTTTGGCCGCCTGAAAGGCTGCCATGGCGGGTTGCTCAAGGGGCTTTGGTGCACCAAAGAAGGCCATAATGCCATCACCAATAAATTTATCCAGGGTGCCCTGGTGGCCCTGAATGGCGCTGGTCATCTCTCCCAGATAGCGATTGAGAAAGGTCACCAGAAGCTGGGGGTCCATAGGTTCACTCAGTTTGGTGAAATTGCGAATATCAGAAAACATCAAGCAGATGTGACGCCGTTCCCCAAAGACGCCAGGTTGGAGATGGCCATCGAGGATCTCTTGTAAAACCTGAGGGCTGACATAGCCAGAGAAGAGAGATCGCAAGCGTTGCTTTTCTTTAAGTTGACGTGCCTGTTCCAGCAGTTGTCGTCCGCCCAGGGTGATCCAGAAAGCGCTGGTGAACAAAATGGTTGGGACATGATATTGATGGGGGAGAAAGACCATGGCGGCTAGAGCGAAGACGAGGCCCCCAGCAAGTCCCGTCAGTGCAGATTGAACTGGGCTTAGTCTCAGCCACCAGAGCAGGGAGATGAGGCATAGGAGCCCATAAATAAGCGCGTTGCTCAGAGGCTGAATGAAACCCGTCCCCAACAGGGTTCTCATAGCCTGCACATGAATCAACACCCCAGGCACATAGTTCCTCTTCGGTTCTTCCCAGGCCGCCAGATTGACCGGCTGGAAGTGACGGTCCTCAAAAGGCAGCACCGTGCCTACAAAGACCACCTTGTCAGCAAAGGCCTGTCGCAGTCTTTTCTGGTTGCCTTGCCGATACCAATCCACTACCTGATGAAAGGGGATGTAATCCATGCGCTTGCCTAGGCTGTAATCGATAAGCCCGGGTTGAAGTTGTCGATCCAGAATTTTTGCCATGGTAGTAACCAGGGTGGGGACGGGTTTCCAACTCAGTCCCAGATCGGGCTCGAAACGCCGCACTACCTGGTCTGCATCCGGTTTCCAGAGGACAAAGCCTTGCCGATTTTTGCCACCCGCTGCAGAAAGGAAGGGCAGGTGGACTGTTCGGGTACGACCATCTTGCTCAATGGTAATACCCAAGACCAAAGGTGATGCTTTGCGCAATGTCTGGATGCCAAGGAATAGGGTTTGGTCACTGCCGGGGATGACCCCATTAAAAGAACGGTCAGGCAGGGCAAAATCAATTCCAGTGACCTTAGGCTTGGCGATGGCCAACCCTCGGAAAAGATCGGCCAGATGTGAATGCCAGAGGGCGAAAGGCTCAGGAAAACGGGTATAACTGGCTTCGTCGATGCCGATCAGTACCACTTTACCATCGGTAGTTTTGGGGCGGTGATCCCGTTGCCATTGGAACTGCCAGTCCAGCCAGCTGAGTTCCCAGAACTGAAGCTGTTGCGTTTTGGGCAGCAGCAACAGCAGCAATAACAACAGGACAAAACCCAGCCAGTTTGTGCGCGTGGTGGTAAGAAGACTCGAGGGGGGCATGGTGATATCGCCAGACATTTGTCTCAGCCCATTGTCAGTGCGGACTCTGATGGGTGCAAGTCCTAGGTGATATTTTGTGCCCTGGCTAGGAGATCAACGCCACACTCTTGATCTGCGCAAAGAGGTGCTGGCCCACCTCCAGATTGAGCGACATGGCCGAGCGCCTGGTGATGCGCGACAGCAGGGTTTGACCATCCCCCAATTGCAGCCGCACCAAGGCGAGGCTGGGGCTGATGTCTTCGATGGCCATAATTTCCACCGGCAAGATGTTGATGATGCTGGTGTCGGCATGGCTGTTTAGCGCCAGGCTCACATCCCTGGCCATGATTTCCACTCGGGCGGGTTTGCCGATGGGCAGTTCTTTCCGCGTCACGGCAACCCGTCCACCATGGGTGGAGATCCAGGTGAGGTGATAGCTGTCGTCGTGGGCGGTAATCTTGCCTTCGATGAGCGCCGTAGCTTCATCGAAACGAGCCAGGGGTAGATCCAGTTGGGTCAATAGCTGTGCAGCCGGGCCCTGGGCGGCGATCTTGCCTTGATCCAACAGAATCATGTGGTCGGCCAGTCGGGCGACCTCGTTGGGATCGTGTGAGACATAGAGTGAGGGGATGGCCAGCTCATCATGCAGGCGCTCCAAATAAGGCAGGATCGCCTGCTTGGCATTGCTGTCCAGGGCAGAGAGGGGTTCGTCCATCAGCAGCAGGCGAGGGCTGGTGAGCAGGGCGCGGGCGATGGCTACCCGTTGACGCTCACCGCCTGAAAGCAGGCTGGGTGCGCGGCCCAGAAGGGGAGAGATGCCCAGCAACTCGACCGCTTCATCAAAAGCAATGCGTCGCCTATTCTTGGGGATGCGCCGCCATCCATATTCCAGATTCTGTTTCACCGACAGATGGGGAAAGAGGCTCGCCTCCTGAAATACATAACCGATGGGGCGTTGATGGGTGGGGACAAAGCGGTTGTCGTCCTGCCAGATATGGCCATTGAATCGAATCCGGCCTCTACCGCCCTGTTCCAGGCCGGCCACGGCCCGTAGTACGCTGGTTTTGCCCGATCCCGAACGTCCGAACAAGGCAGTGACACCTCGGGCGGGCGCATCGAAGGCGATATCCAGCTTGAAATTGCCCAGACGGTTGCGCAGATTGACGGAAACCCCGTTCATGCGCCAACCCTCCGCATGCGTTTCTCTAAAATGGACATGGTCAGCACGACCAAAAAGGAAAAGACCACCATGCCGCCGGCCATCCAGTGGGCCTGAGTCATCTCCAGGGATTCCACATGGTCATAGATGGCCACTGAGAGTACCTTGGTCTCGCCGGGAATGTTGCCGCCGATCATGAGTACCACACCAAACTCGCCCACCGTATGGGCGAAGCCCAGCACGGCACCGGTCAGAAAACCGGGGCGGGCGAGAGGGATAGCCACTTCAAAAAAAGTTTGCAAGGGTGAAGCCCGCAGGGTGGCCGCCACCTCCATGGGGCGATCACCCAGGGCGTCGAAGGCGTTGCGAATGGGTTGCACCATAAAGGGCAGGGAGTAGATGACTGAGCCCACCACCAGTCCGGGAAAGGTGAAGGCCAGAGGGCCGATGCCCAGGGATTCAGTCAGTTGTCCCATTGGGCCATCGGGTCCCAGCAGAACCAGCAGGTAAAAGCCCAGTACCGTGGGTGGCAGCACCAGTGGCAGAGCCACCAGGCTGCCGATCACCTCTTTCCAGGCTGCCTTGGAACGGGCCAGCCACCAGGCCAGCGGCGTGCCTACTACCAGCAAAACAAGGGTGGTCAGGGAGGCCAGTTTGAGCGTCAGCCAGACTGCCTGCCATTCGATTGAGATGCTGGTTTCCATTTACTGCTTTATTCGGTGCCGTAACCGTACTTGAGGATAACGGCTCTGGCCGCATCGCTTTTCAGGTAGTCCAGCAATGCCTGGGCCGCCGGGTTCTCTTTGCCCTTGGCCAGCAGAACGGCATCCTGGCGAATCGGGTCATAGAGGTTTTCCGGAACTGGCCAGCGACTGCCGGAATCATCCAGGGCAATCTGGGCCAGGGCAATGAAACCCAACTCGGCATTGCCGGTGGCTACGAACTGTCGAGTCTGGGCAATGTTATCGCCGATGACCAGTTTGGATTTCAGGGCCTCGTGGACACCTAATTTGTCCATGACAGCGATTGCTGCAGAGCCATAGGGAGCAGTCTTGGGATTGGCGATGGCAATTTTCCTGAAGTCAGCCTTTTTTAGCGCCTGTTCGTTGACTTCACGTTTGGTGTCGGCGCTCCAGAGCACCAGTTTACCGATGGCATAGGTGAAGCGGCCGCTGGCAGCCTGGTTCTCTTCCAGCATATTGGGTCGTTTTTGGTCGGCAGCGAGGAAGACCTCGAAGGGGGCTCCATGATTAATCTGGGTGTAGAGCTTGCCAGTGGAGCCAAAACTGAGCTTGGTTTTGTGTCCGCTGCTTTTTTCAAAGTCTGCCGCGATCTCCTTCATGGCCGCAGTGAAGTTGGCGGCAACGGCTACCTGTACCTCGCCAGCATGGGCCAGGCCAAGGCCCAAGGCCATGGTCAGGGCGGAAAGGGTTTTGGTTAAAGGTGTGAATGACATTGGAAATACTCCGGTTGGGTTGAAAATGTGATCAGTCCACGCCAATGATGATGTGGCTGGCTTTGATGAGGGCGCAGAGGGCATTGCCTTTGCGCAGACCCAATTGTTCCTCGCTCTCCTTGGTGATGATGGCGGCGATGTGTTTGCCTCCCTCTAATTCGATCACTACTTCGGAGTTCACCGGGCCGGGTTGAATATGGGAGATGATTCCGCAGAGACGATTGCGGGCACTGGTGCGCAAACACTCGTTGGCAGGGGTCAGAATGACCGAGCTGGCCTTGAACAGGGCGTAGGCATTCCGCCCCTCCGTCAGCTGCATCTCCTCAAGGCTTTCCCGGGTGACGGTGGCGGTCAGATGTCCCTCCCGACTGATGGCGAGTGTGACCTCGGCACTGACAGGGCCTACGCGGGTACTGATGACGGTGCCTAACAATTGGTTTCGGGCGCTGGTGCGCATAGCGAGTCTCCTCATGAGTTGTTGCAGTTGATCCAGATCCCCGATATCACGGCTCAAACTGTTGAGCATGCGCTGGTATTCGGCCTCGATCCGGTGGAAGGCATCAATCAACTGGCGCCCCTGGTGCGTCAGTTGGGTTTCGCCGCCGCGGGCGCCGCCGGGACGCCGTTTTACCAAAGGTGGGTCTGAAAGGTTGTTGACCGCGTTGACAGCATCCCAGGCCGACCGATAGCTCATCTTCAGCGCCTTGGCGGCGGCGGAGATGGAGCCATGCTCGTCAATCGCCTCCAATAGGGTGACGCGCTCAGCTGTCAGATTGGCGCCCTTGTCTCCCGTTAGCCAAAGCTGCCCTTTAACACCGGATAGGCTGCCACTCATGGCTTTGTCCTCTGGTTATCTGTCGATAGGTATTTTGTTTGCATAACGCCAAGGTCAAGGATTCTCCAGGTTAGACACTGCGTACAAAAGCAAGAGCGGTGCCATATTGTAATACATTGATTCTAAATATGATTCGTTATTTGTTTTTGTACACTTCACGACATGCAAATAATTTGCAGGTCGCTAATGTATGAAACCATACAAGGTATTTCAAGGGGAAAATCGCTAGATGGTCTGGGTTGGGTGTCAGAAATTGCCAATATGACGGAACAGTCTTATTGATGCCATTTTCTGAGTTAATAAGTCATGAATGGCATATTGCTGCCTGGATGGTAATCATATAAAGTGACAAATAAGGCAAATTAGTCGTTTTAATGTCCGTTAAACAGACAACATAGGCATCTAGATGAAGTTCACCAACACTTTGGCCGATGAAACTGTGCTCCAGGAGATAGGGCAGCGCGTCGCCCGTTATCGGCTGAATCAGGACAAAACCCAGGCCGCGTTGGCGCAAGAGGCTGGTGTCTCGCTGCGAACCCTGGCTCGCTTGGAAAGCGGCGATTCGGTCCAGGCCTCAAGCCTCATTCGCATCCTGCGGGCATTGCAACTGCTGGAGAACCTCGACGGACTGATCCCATCACCAGCACCGAGCCCACTGCAGCAACTCAAAATGCAGGGCAGGCAGCGCCAGCGTGCTTCTTCGGCATCGACACCCACTCCGGAAGAGACTCCCTGGTCTTGGGGGGATGATAAGTGACGGTTGCCGAGGTCCGGCTCTGGGGGAGGAGCATCGGCGCCGTGAGCTGGGATGAGGCCAACGGACTGGCCCATTTTGAATACGATCCGAGTTTTGTCGGCAGCGGCATCCAGGTTGCCCCTTTGACCATGCCGCTATCCAAACAGATCTACACCTTTACAGCCTTGCCACGGGGTACCTTTCATGGCCTGCCGGGGTTGCTGGCTGACTCCCTGCCGGATGATTTTGGCAATGCCCTGATCGACGCCTGGCTGGCCAAACAGGGCAGAACCCCGGAGAGCTTCAACCCGGTTGAACGTCTTTGCTATACCGGCACTCGCGGTATGGGTGCCCTGGAGTATCTGCCAGCCCAGGGGCCGTTCACCGGCCAATCGGCATCCGTGGATGTCCAGGTACTGGTCGAACTGGCCAGCCAGATTCTGGCCCGGCGCAATGCACTCCAGAGCTCATTCGATCCTGATCTGCGGGAAGATGCTTTGCAGGACATCCTGCGGGTCGGCACTTCCGCCGGTGGCGCCCGGGCTAAGGCGATCATTGCCTGGAATCCGGACAGCCAAGAGGTGCGGTCCGGTCAGGTTTATGCCGGGAAGGGCTTCTCCTACTGGCTGCTGAAATTCGATGGCGTTTCAGGTAATCGAGATAAAGAACTCAACGACCCAGCGGGCTACGGCCTGATCGAATACGCCTATTACCAAATGGCAAAGCAGGCAGGTATTCAGATGCAGATCTCACGTCTGCTCAAAGAGAATGGGCGCAGCCACTTTATGACCCAGCGGTTTGACCGCGACGAAAAGGGACAGAAAATCCACATGCAATCCCTCTGTGCCATGGCCCACTTCGATTTCAAACAGGCGGGTACCTACGCCTATGAACAGGTCCTCCAGATCATTCGTCAGCTCGGGATGCCCATGGCGATGGTTGAAGAACAGTTTCGCCGCATGGCCTTCAACATCGTCGCCCGCAACCAGGATGACCACGTCAAAAACATCGCCTTCCTCATGGATAAGTCCGGCAACTGGACACTCTCGCCCGCCTTCGACCTGACCTACAGCTACAATCCCCAAGGCGACTGGACCAGTCGTCATCAGATGTCACTCAACGGCAAAAGAGACGATTTTACCCTGGAAGACTTCAAGGCTTGCGCCAAACAGGTCGCCATGAAACGGGGCCGAGCAGAAGAGATCGTCCGTCAGGTGCAGGAAGCGGTATTGCAGTGGCCACAGTTTGCCGAGGCAGCCGGGGTGCCCGTTGCGGTGGCAGAGGCTATCTCTGGGGTGCATCGGTTAGGTGTTTTGATCTGATCTACAGGATTTTTTTCATCATGCACACCTTTTTCTTAATGAAGTGAGTTTTGCCACCACAGGGGTGGTGTGGTGCAAGAGTAGAAAAAGGCCATTGGTGGGTATGTGCCAAAAGCTACAGTAGGGGGATGGTTGATGATCTCTGAAAAATGCCGCGATCTTTCCCCCTGGCTGGTCATAATGAAGAAAGCCGGAAATACGGTTTTTGGCTTAATCGATATCGGTAGATTGTGCCTCCTTGGAACAAGGCTGGCTATTTATCAATGTCGAAGTAAAAGGGTGCTATTCAGGTTCAGCCTGGATGCGGGCAAGGGCATACCAAGCCGCTCCCTCCAATCCCACCTGGGGTGCTGTTACCACATGTACCGGCATCTCCGCGCACAGTGCGCTGAAGCGGCCTTTATGGATCAGGGCTTGCTGGAAGTCGGGCTGTTGCAGGCGCGACAGGATGCGGGGCGGAATGCCACCGGCCAGATAGAGGCCGCCAGTGGCCAGATAAGTGACCCCCATGTTACCGCAGACGGTGCCTAGGCACTGGATGAATAGGGTCAGGCAGTGTTCGCAGATCTCAGCTTCCTGGTTCAGAGCTGCTTGGATAATGAGCGGGGTTCTGTCGGCCACCTTGGTCAAGGCTGAAGCCAGAGGCCCCTCCGGGGGCGGCAAGCCTTGACTCAGTAGGAAGTCGTAAAGGTTGGGCAGAAAGGCACCTGAGCAGATGCGCTCGAAGCTGACATGGCCATGGCGTTGCTGCAAGAACTGCA
Organism: Sedimenticolaceae bacterium; assembly: GCA_050292235.1. Taxonomy (GTDB): domain Bacteria; phylum Pseudomonadota; class Gammaproteobacteria; order Chromatiales; family Chromatiaceae; genus JBNKLG01. Next base: position 20,890 of record JBNKLG010000034.1, read on the forward strand.
AGAGGGCGATCTGTTCTTCATTGGTAGGGGAGAAAGCACTGTGTCCCCCCTCGGTGGCAAAGGCCTGGTAATACTGCCCGGTCCAGACCAAAAAGCTGATGCCAAGACCGGTGCCGGAGGCGATGACGGCGATGTTGCCGTGCTTCACTGGTTTGCCAATGTTCAAACAGATTCGATCGGTTTCTTTCAGATGGGGAATGGCGTTACCGATTGCCTCCAGGTCGTTGAGCAGGAAGGCCGCTTTCAAACCCAGTGATTGGGTGATCCGGTCGGCGTCGATCAACCAGGGCAGGTTGGTGATTTGGGCCTGGCGGCCCATGACAGGCCCCGCGACAGCCAGGCTGGCCACGCTGGGTTTGGTGTCGCACTGTCCCCAGAAATCACTGAGGACCTTTTCAAGGTTTGGGTATCCGGCATTTTCATAGCGCATTTCATGCAGCGGTTTGCCGATGCCGGGTTGATCAGAGGGGTAGAGTGCGAGCAGGGTCTTGGTGCCACCCACATCAGCTGCCAAAATCATGGGATTGTCCTGATTGCTGTTGCCAAATCCCGAAGTATGGCTGATCAGACAGCAGTTTCCAGTCTGTCCCAAAGCGCGGTCAGCATCGGTATCAGGCGGTCGAAACGCTCCGGTTGACTCAGCATCTCCTGGGCCGATTGCACATAGGCAGAACCATCCAGCTCATCGGCGCAATGCTGGATCAGGCGTTGTGCAGTGGCCTCTGTGGTTTCCAAGTGGAATTGCAACCCGATCACCCGATTCTCATGGATGAAGCCCTGATGGGCGCAGGCGACGCTGGAGGCGATGGGGATTGCCCCTTCAGGAATGGCAAAGGTATCCCCGTGCCAATGGAAGACTTCGGCCTGGTTGGGGAAGATCTTGGCCCAGGGGGTATCAGTCAGGGCTGGATCAGACTGAATCTCAAACCAGCCAATCTCCCGGTGTGGATTGCGCGTTATCTCTGCCCCTAAGACATCGGCAATGAGTTGCGCACCCAAGCAGATGCCCAGGATGATTTTTCCGGCATCAATGGCTTGACGCAGAAAGATTTTTTCAGCCGACAGCCAGGGATACTGATCCTCATCATGGATACCCATGGGACCGCCCATGACCACGAGAGCATCGAAGGTCTCCTGGGCAGGGGGCGTTATCCCCTGATAAAGAGGACAGCTTTGGATATGATGGCCACGGGATGACAGCAGTGGCTGCATCCTGCCCAGGTCTTCAAAAGGGACGTGCTGGAGACAGAGAATACGCATGGGGCGGCTCCTTCCTGAGTGAAGTGAGATTGAATCACCTCGTCAGCTTTGAAACAATCCGTTCATGAATAAAATTACTGTCACTCATTTGGCTCAACTTAAGACCCGGGGCGAAAAGATCGCCATGCTGACCTGTTATGACGCTGGTTTCGCCCCCCTACTGGAAGAGGCCAGGGTGGAAGTGATCCTGGTTGGAGATTCCCTTGGCATGGTGGTGCAGGGTCATGACAGCACCGTGCCGGTGAGCCTGGAGGCGATGCTTTACCATACTCGCTTGGTATCCCGGGCTTCGCAGCGGGCTTTGGTGCTGGCCGATATGCCTTTTCTCAGTTATACCTCAGCACAACAGGCCCTTGAGACGGCGGCTTGTCTGGTGAAAGAGGGGGGTGCCCAGATGGTGAAGCTGGAGGGTGGCACCCATCAACTGGGTATTGTCGAGGCACTGAGCGAACAGGGGGTCCCGGTCTGTGCCCATTTGGGGTTGCAGCCCCAATCCATACTGCGTTTGGGTGGTTACCGGGTACAGGGTAAGGCTCCGGAAGCGGCTGAGCTGATGCAGCGCGAGGCCAAGGCCCTGGAAGAGGCGGGTGCCCAGTTGTTGGTGCTGGAGTGTGTGCCCGCCCAGTTGGCGCAGGAGATCAGCGTCAGTCTCAAAATTCCCGTGATCGGTATCGGCGCCGGTGTCCACTGCGATGGTCAGGTGCTGGTGCTGCATGATGTGCTGGGCATCAGTCGTCATCGCCCCCGGTTTTCTCGTGATTTTCTGGCCCAGGGGGGAGGTATTGCCCAGGCCCTGAAGGCCTATGTGTCTGCCGTCAAGGCAGGCAATTTTCCCAATACGGAGGAGGTGCTGGCATGAAGATGACCCAGTCGATCAAGGCGATGCAGGAAACCCTTGCAGCCTGGCGTGGCGAAGGACAATCCATTGCTCTGGTGCCGACCATGGGGAATCTGCATGAGGGCCATCTGAGTTTGGTGCGCGAAGCCCGTAGCCGGGCAGACCGGGTGGTGGTGAGTTTGTTTGTCAATCCTTTGCAGTTTGGTGAGGGGGAGGATTTTGAGGCCTATCCCCGAACGCTGGATCAGGATCAAACCCTGCTGCTGGCAGCGGGAACAGATCTGCTGTTTGCCCCGGATGAATCCGGCCTCTACCCCTGTGGTCGTGAGAATCTGACCCAGGTTACAGTACCGTTACTGTCGGATATGCTATGTGGTGCCCATCGCCCCGGCCACTTTACCGGGGTCGCTACCGTGGTGTGCAAACTGTTCAATCTGATGCAGCCGGATCTGGCGGTATTCGGGCGCAAGGATTTTCAGCAGTTGCTGGTTATTCAACGCATGGTAGCCGACCTCAATATACCGGTGGCGCTTCTGGGGGTCGAGACCTGGCGCGAGGCGGATGGTTTGGCCATGAGCTCACGCAATCAATACCTGACTGAGGAAGAGCGTGCTCTGGCACCGCAGCTCTTTCAACAACTCTCCTGGGTGGCTGATCAGATTCTGGCTGGCCAGCGGGATTATGCAAAGCTGGAATACAGGGCAACTGAATATCTTCGTCAGCAGGGTTTTCAGCCGGATTATTTAAGTGTCCGCCGTGTAGAAGACCTGCAAATGCCTGATCCGGAGGAGGGGCATCTGGTCATTCTGGTCGCGGCAACCTTGGGGCGTGCCCGTTTGATTGATAACCTTTCATTGAGTGTGGAGCCTTAGGCCTATGATTCAACGTTGCTGGTCACTGTTGTTGGTCGTCTGTTTTCTGACGATCCCTCTGCCCCTCTGGGCAGATGAACCAGCCCAGGAACCGTCAGCGGTTGCAGCAACCCTTTCAGCGTCTCAATCCCAGGCCCCCGCCCATCTGCAAAGTCCCAGAGCGACCATGAAGACCTTTTTGGATGCCATGGCCCGGGTGAAGTCGGGAGACTCTGCGCCTCTGGACAGGGCGATTGAGACCCTGGAGCTGGATGACCTCAATCCCATGATTCGCAAGGAACGCGGTACCGATCTTAGCTGGATGCTGATCAACGTTTTCGATAAAACGCAGTTGATCATGCCTGAACAGTTGCCGGATTGGACCGAAGGCGACCCCTATGTTTTTCACGAGTATCCTGAGGGTAGCATTGTCATCCATCGGGTGCAGGATGGCCGCTGGCTGTTCAGTAAGGAGAGCCTGGATGTTTTGCCGAAGATCCAGGTATCCCTGGAGGATGAGCCAACGGTCATTGGCGTTCAGGAGGAAGACAGTGCGGCCATGCCCTTCCATCTAAAGATACGGCGTCAGTTGTCTGCCGGTTGGAAGGCGCAGAGTTTTTTGATTGAAAACTGGCAGTGGCTGGGGCTTCTGGCCATTATCGCTGTGGGCCTGGTGGCGGATAAGCTCTTGGCCTTGCTGCTTATGTTGGGCCTGCGCCATTGGAAGTCCCGTACCGGGCTGGAAGGGTTCCGCTCTCTCTCGGATAATATCCTGCGCCCCTGGGGGCTGATGCTCATGGCTGTGATCTGGTGGCTGGGGATCAATCTCATGGGACTGCCGGAACAGGCATTGTTGATCCTGTTGGTGGCGGTAAAATTTCTCGCTGCCTTCTCCGCCGTTTGGGCGGCCTATCGTCTGGTGGATGTTCTGGCTGCGCAGTTACTGGCCCGTGCCGAGCGCAGCGAGAGCAAGGTCGATGATGTTCTTTTTCCCCTGATTCCCAAAACCCTGAAGATCTTTATTACCGTGATCGGCGGTGTTTTCATCGCGGATAACATGAACATCGATGTCACCAGTCTGCTGGCCGGTTTGGGGCTGGCCGGTATGGCCTTTGCTCTGGCAGCCAAAGATCTGGTACAAAACCTCTTTGGTTCGGTCACGGTGCTCATGGATCGCACCTTTTCCGTGGGCGACTGGATCAAAGTGGACGGGGTCGAGGGTACTGTCGAGAGCATTGGTTTTCGCAGTACACGCGTTCGCACCTTCTACAACTCCAGAATCACGGTACCCAACGCCAAGTTCATTACTGCCAGTGTGGACAATATGGGTGAGCGCACCTATCGTCGCTATACCGCCCATCTGGGACTGACCTATGACACCCCAGCAGACAGGATCGAGGCCTTTTGCGAAGGGATACGCGAATTGGTGCGGCAGCATCCCTATATGCGCAAGGACTATTTCCATGTCTATTTCAATGGCTATGGTCCATCTTCTCTTGACATTCTGGTCTATGTCTTTTGGCGTGTGCCCAACTGGGGTACCGAGCTGCGGGAGCGCCACCGCTTTTTGCTGGATATCCTGAGGCTGGCCCATAATCTGGGCGTTGATTTTGCCTTCCCGACCCAGACGCTTTATATGCAGCGTGACAGTGATGGGGGAGGCGTGAGTGAGGATTGGCAGCAGGAAGAGGCCCTCAGCCAGGGTAGAAATCAGGCGCGAGGGATCGTGGAAAATACGTTGGGCCTGGGTCATCGCCCTCCGCCAGCGGCCTTTTAACCGGGGTGATTCACAATACAGCACGAGAACAGGAGGGTTTTTCGTTATGAAGAAAAGCGTCATTGGTATCGGCTTTCTTTGCTTGGGTTTGACGCTCTCTCTATCGGGGTGGGGGCGACCGGTGGAGGATGATCCCGTCGATCATCTCGGGCCTATGGAACAGGGCCATCGCGCCTATGTGACGGGGGATTACCAAGGCGCGGCGCGGTTGTGGAGACCGCTGGCGGAGAAGGGCTCTGCCCAGGCGCAGTTTTACCTGAGCACGCTCTATGCCTCTGGTGAAGGTGTGGGGGCAGATCCGGCTACAGCGATGGTTTGGTTGACCAAGGCGGCTCGGGGGGGATATCCGGCGGCTCAATTCAACCTGGGTAACCACTATTATCAGGGTCGCTGGGTGGAATCTGATCCGGCCAAGGCAGCCCAATGGTGGCGCAAGGCCGCAGATCAGATGGTGACCAAAGCCGCTTACAATCTGGGCAGTCTCTACTTTAAAGGGGAGGGGGTGAAGCGGGACCTCGCGCCCGCGGTGGAGCAGGACGCCAAGGAGGAGACCCACGAGGACTACCAGGTCATGCGATCCGCGATCCGCCTCGGGTCGCTTTCCGCCTTCCTGCTCGGCGCGCTGATCGTCTTCTTC
>JBNKLG010000035.1:0-25358 GCA_050292235.1 Sedimenticolaceae bacterium
TTGCCTATATTGCCGCCAGAACACCGCCCATGCCTGTGCGGTTGCTAAAGTTGGCTGAGGCTTGTGGGTAATCAGGTGTCTTTATTGATGAATACAATAACGAGTCTATAGGCATCGCAGGAAGGACACGCACAGAAATTATTTCCAACGCATCTTTATAAACATGTCCTCAATACAACCAGGAAAAAAAACCAGAGGTTCAAACTCCGGTTCACCGCTCAACGCGCTCTTTGACCTTTTAGGGCAGCGCTGGGCATTAGGGATTCTATGGTACTTGGGCGATACCCCTTGTACATTTAGGGAGTTACAAATCCGTTGTGGTGGCATTTCCCCATCTGTTCTAAATAGTCGGCTAAAGGCGTTACGAAACGCAGCAATTGTATTGAAAAAAGATGAGGGCTATGCCTTAACGGAACGTGGGGAAGAGTTGCGCTCCTTTCTTGTTCCACTTGCAAATTGGTCAGCAATTTGGTCAAAAGAAGTATATGGTTATGAACGCCCTGGAATGCGGGAAAGACTCAAACAAGAACTACCAAAAAGCAAATAATCACCTGGAATTCTGTGTCATGTCTTTATTCTAGGTTGATGATAGTAAATGCTCACCCAATGCCGCCCCCTGAACTTCCTGCGATCTCCTACAAGCCACCCTTCAAGCCTGAAGCTGCGTAATCCGCCACTCACACCATCCTTCGAGACCAGAGAGGTTTCTCTAATCCCCCAAGACGACTATGATGCGGTGAAGCTCATTTCATAAGGAGATCTTCATGAATCCACGTCAAGTCGATGTCGCCATCATCGGTTCCGGCAGCGCCGGACTCTATGCCCTGGGCAAGGTGCGCCCTTCCGGCAAATCCTGGGTACTGATCAACGGTGGCCATACCGGCACGACTTGCGCCCGGGTGGGCTGCATGCCCTCCAAGGTGGTGATTCAGATCGCTGAGGATATGCACCGGCGCGGCATTTTCAACCGGGAAGGCATCAAGGGTAGCGACGGCCTGAGCCTGGATATCCCCAAGGCGATGGAACATGTGCGGGAGCTGCGCGATACCTTTGTCGATCGGGTGGAATCCAACAGCACAGACAAGATGGATGAGGCCCATTTCATCCCTCAATTCGCCAAATTCCTCAGCCCCACTCTGCTGGAACTGGAGGATGGCAGCCAGATTCAGGCGGAGAAGGTCATCATCGCCAGCGGTTCCACCCCGGTCATTCCCGGCCCCTGGCGGGCCTTCGGCGATCGCATTCTCACCAGCGATACCTTTTTTGAGCAGGAGACGCTGCCGGCATCGGTCGCTGTCATCGGTCTGGGGGTCATCGGTCTGGAGCTGGGACAGTCCCTCAGCCGCTATGGCGTGCAGGTCACTGGAATCGATCAACTGGAGAGCATCGGTGGCATCAGCGATCCTGAGGTGAGCAAAGCCGCCATTGAGATCATCGGCAAGGAGTTCCCCCTTTGGCTGGGTCAGGCCGCTGAGATTACGGAAGAGCCCAACGGACAACTGCGCGTAACGGCAGGAGACAACAGCGTGGTAGTGGACAAGGTGCTGGCCAGCCTGGGGCGTCGACCCAATCTGGATCGACTCAATCTCCCCGCGTTGGGCATCGAACTCGATAGCCGTGGCTTACCCCCTTTCAACCCCAATACCATGCAGGTGGCCGATCTGCCGCTCTTCCTGGCCGGGGACATCACCGGCACCCGTCCGCTGCTGCACGAGGCGGGCGACGAGGGCCGTATCGCCGGACACAACGCCACCGCTGACAGCATTCAGGCCTTTGTCCGCAAGACGCCTCTGGGTATCGCCTTTTGCGACCCCAATATCGGTCTGGTGGGTACCCGTTGGTCCGAGCTGAATCCAGAGGCCACAGCAGTCGGCAGCGTCAATTTCGCCCCGGTGGGTCGGGCGCTGATCATGGGTAAGAACAAGGGGCTGCTGCGGGTCTATGGTGATAAGGCAACAGGGCGCTTGCTGGGTGCGGAAATGGTCTCCCCCAAGGGCGAGAATCTGGCTCACCTGCTCGCCTGGTGCATCCAACAGGGTCTGACCGTGGGTCAGTTGCTACAAATGCCCTTTTACCATCCGGTGATCGAAGAGGCTCTTCAGGCAGCGCTTTATGACCTCTATGCTCAGGTGGAGACGAAAAATGTGGGGCCGATCACAGAATTGGCGCCAATAGATCTATAATCTCTCTCAATATTACCTTTTAACACATTGCTTCAATAGGAAAACATGGCTCAATACATCTACACCATGAACCGCGTCGGCAAGGTGGTGCCGCCCAAACGCACCATCCTGCGGGACATCTCCCTCTCCTTCTTCCCTGGCGCCAAAATCGGCGTGCTCGGCCTCAACGGCGCGGGCAAATCCAGCCTGCTGCGCATCATGGCCGGGGTGGACACCGACATCGAAGGCGAGGCCCGCCCCCAGCCGGGGATTAAAGTCGGCTACCTGCCCCAGGAGCCACAGCTCGACCCGGAGAAAGATGTGCGTGGCAACGTGGAGGAGGCCTTTGGTGAGGTCAAGGAGGCCCTGGTAGCGCTGGATCAGGTCTATGCCGCCTATGCCGAACCCGATGCCGATTTCGATGCCCTGGCCGCCAAGCAGACCAGACTGGAGGACATCATCCAGGCCAACGACGGCCATAATCTGGACCGCAAGCTGGAGGTGGCCGCCGATGCCCTGCGCCTGCCTGCCTGGGAGGCCGATGTCACCAAACTTTCCGGTGGGGAGCGGCGTCGGGTCGCCCTCTGTCGCCTGCTGCTCTCCAACCCCAACATGCTGTTGCTGGACGAGCCGACCAACCATCTGGATGCCGAGTCCGTCGCCTGGCTGGAGCGTTTTCTCCACGACTATCCCGGCACCGTGGTGGCGGTGACCCATGATCGCTACTTCCTGGATAACGTCGCCGGTTGGATTCTGGAGCTGGATCGCGGCCACGGCATCCCCTGGGAGGGCAACTACTCCTCCTGGCTGGAACAAAAAGAGCAGCGACTGGAGCAGGAGCAGAAGCAGGAAGACGCCCGCATCAAGACCATGCAGCACGAGTTGGAGTGGGTCCGCTCCAACCCCAAAGGTCGTCATGCCAAGAGCAAGGCGCGTCTGGCCCGGTTTGAGGAGATGCAGAGCCAGGAGTTCCAGAAACGCAACGAGACCAATGAGATCTACATCCCGCCCGGCGAGCGCCTGGGGGATCTGGTGGTCGAGGCCAACAACCTGCGCAAGGCCTTTGGCGATCGTCTGCTCTATAACGATCTCAGCTTCAACCTGCCCAGGGGGGGTATCGTTGGTGTCATCGGCCCCAACGGGGCAGGCAAGACCACTCTGTTCCGCATGTTGACCGGCGAGGAGCAACCGGATGGCGGTGAGCTGCGCATTGGTGACACGGTGAAGATCGCCTACGTGGACCAGTCCCGCGACGCCCTGGATGACAAGAAGACCGCCTGGGAGGAGATCTCCGGTGGACAGGACATCCTCACCATCGGCAACTACGAGCTGAACTCCCGCGCCTGGCTGAGCCGCTTCAATTTCAGGGGCACCGACCAGCAAAAACGGGTTGGCGACCTTTCGGGCGGTGAGCGCAACCGGCTGCATCTGGCCAAGCTGCTGCAGAGCGGCGGCAATCTGCTGCTGTTGGACGAACCCACCAACGACCTGGATGTGGAGACCCTGCGGGCGCTGGAAGAGGCCATTCTCTCCTTCCCCGGTTGCGTGGTGGTCATCAGCCATGACCGCTGGTTTCTGGATCGTATCGCCACCCACATTCTGGCGTTTGAAGGGGATTCGGAAGCGGTCTGGTTCGAGGGCAACTTCGCCGACTACGAGGCGGACAAAAAACGTCGCCTGGGCACCGAGGCCGACCAGCCCCATCGGATCAAATACCGGAAAATCGACGCCTAAAAGCCATGATGACAGCGGATCAGGAACAGGACGACAGGCAGGAGATGGACATCCTGCAGCCCCTGGTACAACTCAGGGAGTTGCTGCTGTCACAGATCCGCACCCTGATCTCCACCCTGCAGGAGGAGCTGAAGGACAGCATTCATCAGGAGACCCGCCTGCTTCACTCCGCACGGGAGGATACCCGGCGTCAGCTGGGTGAACAGCGCCTCTACAACGAGCTTTTCATCTGGGCCCATGCCGAGATCACTGAATTCGACACCCTGCTCTATCACATCCAGGGGGAGAGCAGCGAAAAGGCCGATGCCCATACCAGCCCCTTGATGAGCGCCATCACCCAGGTCCTCGACGAGCTCAACAACTGTGCCCTGCGCACCCTGGAGAGCGGAGAACAGCACATGGACAGCTATCTGAAGGAACGGGACCAACTGTTACACGAATATCTCTCTTTCAATGCCAGCTATCTGGGCAATTACATCATTGAAACCTTTGAAAATCTCAGCAGCCAGCTGGACAACAGCCATGCCATCGATCTCAATGGTCTGCTCAAGCACGCTCTGGACCACCTGCGCATTCTGCACCAGGAGATTCGCAGCCAGAGCCAAAAACTGTTCGACTATTTCAGTCACCGGGTCACGGCCTACCATCAACGGGAACGGGCCGATGCCCAGCAACGTCTGGGCAACACCCGTCGTCAGTTGCACGAGGCCTTACAGCAGATTGACTCCGACAGTCGGGTGAGAACTCAACTGATCGATGCCACCCAACGGGCCCAGGGTAAATTCGAGGCCATCAGCCAAAACTATGCCAATCATGTCGAGACCCAGACAGCAGAGGCCTTTCAACGCTATCTGCGTCGCCTCGATCACGCCCACGCCCACATCATCGGCCTGTTGCAGCTGAGTGAAACTGCATTTATTCAGACCTTTAACGCCTGTCGGCTTTTGCTCAATTTCAAGCTCAAACACTTGGAAAGCAGTGAGCAAAACGAGGCACTCAGCCACTCCCTGCGCCATGATCCGCTGACCAAACTTTATAACCGGGTGGCGCTGAACGATCACTTTCCCAGCATGCTGGCCACCACCCTGCGGATGGATCTCCAGCTTTACCTGCTCTTTATCGATCTGGATGGTTTTAAGGCGATCAACGACAGCCTGGGCCACCACGCCGGTGATCTCCTGTTACAACAGACCGCCCAGCGCATGCAGCAACTCTGCCGGGAGGGTGACATGCTCTGTCGATTGGCCGGGGATGAATTCGTGATTCTGGCAACCAGCGCCAACGATAACCTGGCGCTGTTGGCCGATCGACTGGTGAGTGCTATTGCTCAGCCCTTCATCCTGACGGGAGAGGATCAGGCCCGGGTCAGTGCCAGCATCGGCATTACCCAGGTTTCGCCCACAGACAACCTGATCAGTGCCATCGAACGGGCCGATCAGGCCATGTATTGCGCCAAAAACAACGGCAAAAACCGCCATTGCCTTTGGCGCGCTCAAGAGCATGTCTGAACCAGATCCGCTGTTAAGCCGGCTGGATGCCCTGCTGGAACGTTTTGATCGTTTGGTCACGCCCAACACAGGAGAAGTGACCGACTGGACCCAGCAGGCCTTTCAATGGCACTCAGGCACCTTGCATCCGGTGCGGCGACCGCACCGGGTGGCCCTGGATGACCTGCTTTGCATTGCAGCCCAAAAGGCGGCCCTACTCCGTAACAGCCTTCAGTTTCTTTCCGGCCAGCCCGCCAACAACGTCCTGCTCTGGGGCTCCCGTGGCAACGGCAAATCCACTCTGATAAAAGCCATTTTCACAGCCTTGGCCGACCAGGGATTACGCCTGATCGAGGTCCACAAGGAGGAGCTGGCCGATCTGCCCCGTCTGGCCGATCTGCTGGCTGAGCGCCCGGAGCGTTTTATTCTCTATTGCGATGACTTGGCCTTCGACGCCAATGACCCGGGCTATCGCCCACTGAAGGCTGCACTGGAGGGCAGTATCTCGGCCCCGCCGGAGAATCTGCTCATCTACGCCACCTCCAATCGTCGTCACCTGTTGCCAGAGTTTCAGGCAGAAAATCAACAGGCCGCCGTTATTGGGGGTGAGCTACATCTGGGTGATGCCCTTGAGGAGAAGATCTCCTTATCCGAGCGTTTCGGCCTGCGCCTGCCCTTCCGCCCTTTCAGCCAGACAGACTATCTCCAGGTAGTGGATCACTGGCTGGTACAGTACAGTTTGGCAAGCACGGAACAGAATGAGGGCTTACGCCTCAGCGCCCTGCAATGGGCCACACAAAACGGAGGGCGCAGTGGGCGAACAGCCCGACAGTTTGTGATTGATCAACTGGGTAGGGATCAGCTCAAACGCCCGTAGAGTTTCAGCAGATGGCGCATACGATCCACAAGATCGCCCGGTATCTCCGCCCACTGAAAACGCCAGGCCCAGTTGCCGCTCGTTGTGCCCGGCATGTTCATACGATGTGCGCCATCCAGACCCAGTAGGTCCTGCATTGGCAGCATGGCCAGCCGGCTGCGTGACCCCAGCGCTTGCCGAATCAGGGGCCAGGGCATTGGCTCACCGGATCTCCCCAAATACTCGTCCACCCAGGCACGATCGTTGGGTGGCAGGCTTTGATACCAGCCCAGGGTGGTGTCATTGTCATGAGTGCCGGTATAGACCACCGAACAGAGTTCGTGGTTATAGGGCAGATAAGGGTTATCTGCATCACCGGAGAAGGCAAACTGTAGGATCTTCATCCCCGGCAACTTCAAGGCCTTTTTCAGCGCCCGAACCTCATCAGTGATGATCCCAAGATCCTCAGCCACCAGATTTACCTGCCCCAGTTTTGCCTGAAGACGTTGAAACAGGGCTTCACCTGGGCCCGGTACCCAGGTACCGTTGATGGCATACTCCTCACTGGCCGGAATGGCCCAAAAGGATTCAAAACCCCGGAAGTGATCGATACGAATCACATCGAACAGCTCTTGTTGGGTCTTGATGCGGTGTTCCCAAAAGGCGTAATCATCCAGCCGCATCACGTCCCAACGGTAGAGGGGGTTTCCCCAGCGCTGACCAGTAGAGGAGAAGTAGTCTGGCGGCACGCCCGCCACCCGAATCGGCTGCCCCACCTCGTTCAGCTCGAACAAATGGGGTCGCGCCCAGACCTCGGCACTGTCATGGGCCACGAAAATAGGGATATCACCGAACAGATGTACGCCACGCTCATTGGCATAGGATTTGAGCTGACGCCACTGGCGGAAAAACAGGTATTGTTCAAAACGAAAGCAGGTAAGTTGATCTGCCAAACGGGCCCGAGCCCGATCCAAAGCCTTCTCCTGACGGTCCCGCAATTCCGGTGGCCATTCCCACCAGGCCTGATTAAACTCCTGATGCAGGGCCTTATAGAGAACAAAATCCTCCAGCCAGTAGGTATGGCGGGCGATGAAATCGGCAAATTCCGACATCTCTTCCGCCCGGGCCATGCGACAAAACCCCTGCCAGGCTCCCCACACAGAGTGACAGGGATCCTCTTCCTGCACGGCCTCAACCCAACCCTGGGCCACCAGATACTGCACATCGATCAGATCGGTATTACCCGCAAAGGCAGAATTGGATTGGTAGGGAGAACCATCCGCACCCACCGGATTGACCGGCAGCATCTGCCAGACATGAAAACCAGCGGCAGCCAGAAAGTCCACAAAACCATAGGCGTCTGAACCCAGGCTGCCACCCCGATCCCCTGGCAGAGAGGTCAGATGCAGCAATACCCCGGCTTGACGCTGAATACAGGCCTCTTTGAGATTGTCTTTATTCACAAGCTGGTCCCGACTTGATCCAACTATTGCGTTTCATCTGATGGATTTCCTGCTCCAGCAAAAAGGGGATCAAACGCGTTTCAATCATGGAATTGTTAGCGTAATACCCGAAACTGCTGGCCCAACATTTCAGGCGTCACCAAAACAATGCCATTGGGTGTGACATAAAAGCGTTCCTTATCCGCCTCAAGGTCTTCACCAATAGCGGCACCCTCAGGCACCACACAGCCCCGGTCCAATACCGCACGACGAATGGTGCAATTGCGCATGACGGTCACATCAGGCAGGAGTACCGAATCCTCGACCAGTGAATAGGAATTCACCCGAACATTAGAGAACAGCAAAGAGTGTCTCACCACGGCGCCTGAGATGATACATCCGCCAGACACCATGGAATCCACCGCCATGCCACGACGATCATCATCATCAAATATAAATTTAGCCGGAGGAAACTGACCCGCATGGGTCCAGATCGGCCAGGTTTCATCGTACAGGTTGAGTGGCGGTGTAATGCCGGTCAATTCCAGATTGGCCCGCCAGAAAGAGTCCACCGTCCCCACATCACGCCAATAGGCCTGGTTGCCTTCGTGATCACGAAAGGGATAGGCGAGAATATGATAATTCTTGATCACCTGAGGGATGATGTCTTTCCCAAAATCGTGGCTGGACTGTTTGTCATCCGCATCCTTGATCAACTGTTCAAACAAAAAGCCTTTATTGAAGATGTAGATCCCCATCGAGGCCAAAGCCAAATCCGGTTTACCAGGTATAGACTCGGGCTCAGAGGGTTTCTCACTAAATTTGGTAATGCGCCTGTTTTCATCCACGCTCATGACACCAAAGGACTTGGCGGTTTCGATATCCACTTCGATGCAGGCAACCGTCATATCCGCACCTTTCTCGACGTGTTCAGCGATCATGGCACCGTAGTCCATTTTATAGATGTGATCACCGGCCAGAATCAGCACATAATTCGGATCATGGAGACGCAGGATGTCCATGTTCTGATAAACGGCATCGGCAGTGCCTGCATACCAGCTGGCCTCAATGCGCTGCTGGGCTGGAAGCAATTCGACAAACTCGTTGAACTCCCCGCGGAGAAAACTCCAACCCCGCTGCAGATGCAGTAACAGGGAATGGGCCTTGTATTGCGTCAAAACACCGACCTGACGAATGCCGGAATTGATGCAGTTTGACAGTGGAAAATCAATAATGCGGAACTTGCCCCCAAAAGGCACCGCCGGTTTTGCTCGCCAGGCCGTCAACTGTTTCAGTCGCGACCCTCGGCCCCCGGCCAAAATCAAAGCAAGGGTATTGCGCGTTAACCGGCTAACAAAACGTGGGTTTTGCTCGTGAAACATCTTTTCTCCCCTCAGTATGCCGGATCCAGGCATTTTGAATAATGGTCCATCTTGGCGTATTTAAGCAATCCCAATTATGACAGAGGATGAACTTGAGTGAGAAAAACCCTGACATCCTCTTGGAAAATCCTCATCTTGGAGCGAGAATAGGTGCCTACTTGGCCATGGAACCTCGGCATGGGCATCAATGCATTGAAAATCATCATTAGCCGTCCTGATCGCATCGGTTTTCCTATCGATGCCAATAAGTCGCCCATGCCCCGGGTTGCGCTGCCTGCCACCTCGGATCGCAAAATCAACCGCATTTTCCGGAAATGTCTCCCTGGTCCTGCAAACACACAAAAAACAGCCGATCCGGACAAAGACCAGATCCAGCAGCCCATGGCAGGCGAACATCGCCTGTCTGTTTACCCACCTCACTCCCAAAGCTCGCCTACACATTGGAAGGACACCTATGCCACAACTGAATAGCTACCTAAAACTCATGGCCGATAAAGATGCCTCGGACCTTTTCTTCTCCCCGGGCTCACCGCTGCACATCAAAATCCAGGGCACCATCAAACCCGTCTCTGACCACATTATGTCTGAACGGGCGGTCAGAAAACTGGCCGACGAGGCCATGGATGAAGAACAACGCGCTGCCTTTAAGAAAAACCCGGAAATGAACCTGGGCATCGGTATCGACTCTGTCGGTCGTTTTCGCGTTAACATCTTTCGCCAGCGTGGCGCAGTGGGCATGGTCATTCGCTTTTTAAAGCCCAAAATCCCGACTTTTGCAGAATTGAATATCCCGGATGTCTTCCGCGATCTGACCATGATGCACAGAGGGCTGATCCTGATTGTTGGCGCCACCGGTGCCGGCAAATCCACCACGCTGGCATCCATGATCGATTACCGAAATCGACACGCCTGCAACCATATTCTGACCATTGAAGAGCCCATCGAGTACTTCCATCCGTACAAAAAATCCGTGGTCAATCAGCGTGAAATTGGCTTTGACACGTTGAGCTACGAAGAGGCCCTGAAAAATGCCCTGCGCGAAGCACCGGACGTTATCCTGATTGGTGAAATTCGTGACCGGATTGCGATGCAATATGCGCTGAATTACGCAGAAACCGGTCACCTCTGCCTGGCCACCCTCCACGCCACCAACGCCAACCATGCCTTGCAACGTATCAAAAACTTCTTTCCGGAAAGTATGCACGCCGGCATCTTCAGCGACCTCTCCCATAACCTGGCCGCCATTGCCTCTCAGCGCTTGGTCATCGGCAGGGACAACCGCCGCATACCCGCCATTGAGGTCATGCTGGCGACGCCTTATATCCGGGATCTCATCCTCAAGGGCGAGATCGATCAGGTGCGCGAGGCGATGGAGAAGAATCCCGAGGTCGGCATGCAGACCTTCGACCAGTCACTGTTCCAGCTTTATCAACGTGATCTCATCGACAGGGATACCGCCATGAAATATGCCGAATCGGCCTCCAATCTCAATGTCATGCTCAAATACCATAGCGGCAAAGAGACCTTGAGGGCCGTTAACGCCAGTTTGGAAGTTGGTTGAATTCGGCTTGATTGCGACACAGGGAGGTGTCGGCAAAACCAAAGGTTGACCGTTTCAAGTAGCCTGCTGAGCCAACCTACGTGAGCGGATATAGGCCAGCAATCCCTGAGTAGAGGCATCATGCTCTCCTGATAAGGCTTCACCCTGGAGTTCAGGCAATATCACCTTGGCCAACTGTTTGCCCAGCTCCACCCCCCACTGATCATAGGCATTCACGCCCCAGATCACACTTTGCACAAAAATCTTGTGCTCATAGAGTGCAATGAGCGCTCCCAGACTCACGGGCGTCACCCAATCCAACAGTAAGGTGTTCGTCGGGCGGTTACCGGGAAAGACCTTATGTTTGGCGAGCAGTGCCAGCCTTTCTCCTGTCAGACCCTCAGCCTCCAGCTCAACCCGGGCCTCAGCCTCGGTTTTACCTCTCATCAAGGCCTCGGGCTGGGCGAGGAAATTGGCCAGCAGTTTCTCGTGCTGTCCGTCCAACGGGTTGTAGCTGTTGATGGGCATGATGAAATCACAGGGAATCAGGCGCGTACCCTGGTGGATCAGCTGATAGTAGGCATGTTGACCATCGGTGCCTGCCGTACCCCAGATGATGGGGCCGGTCGAGTAGTCCACACGCTCTCCCTCCCGTGTTACGCCTTTCCCGTTGCTCTCCATATCCGCCTGTTGCAGATAATCCGGCAGAAAGCGCAGATATTGGTCATAAGGCAGGATGGCCTGGCTGTGAGCGCCAGCAAAATTGCCATACCAAACCCCCAACAGCCCCAAAATCACTGGCATGTTTTCGGCCAGGGGCGCGTCACGGAAATGCTGATCCATAGCGTGGGCGCCTGCCAGTAACTGGCGAAAATTATCCATACCGATAGCGACGGCAATCGAGAAACCGATGGCCGACCAGAGGGAATAGCGCCCGCCGACCCAATCCCAGAACGGCAGCATGTGATCACCATCAATACCAAAAGCTTCGACCTCCTGTCGATTGGTGGAGACGGCGACAAAATGGTTGGCCACGGCCTTTTCATCCTGCAGACCATCCAAGAGCCAACGCCGGGCCGCATGGGCATTGGCCAGGGTCTCCTGGGTGGTAAAGGTTTTGGAGGCCACAATGAATAAAGTGCTTTCAGGATCCAGCGGTTTCAGGGTTTCTGCCAGATGGGTGCCATCTACATTGGAAACAAAATGCACTTCAAGACCCTGCTTCCAATAAGGGCGCAGAGCCTCAGCCACCATCAAAGGCCCCAGATTGGAACCGCCAATGCCAATATTGACCACATGGGTAATGGCCCTGCCGGTAAAGCCTCTCCAGTCACCACGGCGTATGGCTTTTGACAGCTTTTCCATCTGATCCAGTACCTGATGTACCTCGGGCAGGACATCCTGGCCATCCACCAGAATCGGCTCGCCACCGGGATGGCGCAGTGCTATATGCAGCACTGCCCGGTCTTCGGTGTTGTTGATGTGTTCGCCACTGAACATGCGCTGACGCCAACCCGCCAGATCACGCTCCTCTGCCAGCGCCAACAACAGGGAGAGGGTTTCGTCCGTCATCCGGTTTTTGGAATAGTCCAGAAAAATTCCGGCGTGACTCAGACTAAAGCGCTGAAAACGATCCGGGTCCTGTAGAAAAAGGTCCCGCATTTTCACTGCTGACAGGTTTTGCCAGTGCTCCCGCAGACGCTCGACGCTCTTAGATTGACTGAAACCTGTCACACATGCCTCCCATCGTCATGATTTTCAGACCTCTGATGCTACCATTCAGACAGGTATTTTGATCGCTTTATCCCAAATTTCCGAGATCCTATTCTCGCACTCGCCACATAAGAGATGGTTGTCATCACGCAGGCAAAAGTAAGCTAGTATCCTAACAACCTTCAGTCGTTCTCGATCTGCATGATAAAAAACCAATGAACATTCTTTTTGCGACCAGTGAGGCCCTGCCCTATATCAAAACCGGCGGTTTGGCTGATGTCTCTGGTGCCTTGCCGCCCGTTTTATGCCAAGCCGGTCTGGATGTGCGCTTGGTGCTACCCGCCTACCCCAGCGCCATGGAATCGCTGATCGATTGCCATGAGGTCGCACAACTCCATCTTTCGGATCATTCACCTTTGATCAGAATCCTGGAGGGCCGTGGACAAGAAGGCATGAGGGTCTATTTGATTGAGGCAGGAGAGGCCTTTCACCGCAATGGTAGCCCATACACCGCCCCCCATGGCGGCGATTGGCCCGACAACCCTCATCGTTTTGCCCTCTTCTGCCGTGCTGTCACCGCCATCGCCCTAAACCAGGCTCAGCTTAACTGGCCTGTGGATCTGGTACATACCAACGATTGGCAAACGGGTTTGATACCTGCCCTATTGCACCAACATAAGCAGCGACCTGCCACACTATTCACCATCCACAATCTCTCCTACCAGGGAATTTTCCATCACAGTGTTTTTCAGGATCTCGCTTTACCCGCCAATCTCTGGCACATGAACGGTCTGGAATACTATGGTCAGCTCTCCTTTATCAAAGGTGGACTGGTTTATGCCGACCGTATCAACACCGTCAGCCCAACTTATGCTCAGGAGATCCGCACCCCTCAGTTTGGTTGTGGAATAGAGGGTCTGCTCAATCACCGGAGCAGTCATCTCAGCGGCATTCTCAACGGCATCGATTACCAGACCTGGAACCCTGCCGAGGACACCAATCTGGCCGCAACCTTCAACGCCGACCGCCTCGACGCCAGGGCGAACAACAAACGGGCCCTGCAGCGACACTTTGGTCTGGCCGAGAGCGATGAGGCCATGCTGTTTGGTCACATTGGTCGTCTGGTGGCGCAAAAAGGGGTGGATCTGATTCTGGGCCTGTTGCCACGTCTGCATCTGCTGGGAAAGATACAGATCGTCATTTTAGGCTCGGGTGATCCGCTGTTGGAGAGCGCTTTGCACCAAGCTCAGGATCAATATCCGGAATTGATCAGTTGTACCATCGGCTATAACGAGCCGCTGGCCCATCAGATTGAGGCAGGATGCGATGCCTTCCTCATGCCATCGCGATTCGAACCCTGTGGACTCAATCAGCTCTACAGCCTGCGTTATGGCGCCCTGCCCATCGTTCATAAAACCGGTGGTCTGGCCGATTCCGTGATCGATACCAATGAAGAGAATCTGGCCTCAGGCAGGGCCAATGGCTTTGTGTTCGAGCATGCGGATCCTCAAGGCATTTGGTATGCCGTGGATCAGGCCATCCGCTGTTACCGGGAGCAACCGGGAACCTGGAAGCAATTGATGCGCAATGCCATGGCCGTTGACCATAGCTGGCATCGAAGTGCCCAGGAATACATCCAGCTTTATCATCAAATCCTTTCGGATTAGCCTCAATTTCTGGCGTTACTCATAACAGAGTTTGAAACCCACAGGTTTTAACCGCTTCGCCTCCTGTTCCAGTTCAGCACAGGTCAGAGGGTGCGACTTGAGCCACTTATTGGGAAAATGAAGGCTGAGGGCATCACCCTCAATCGTGAGCGTTGGGAAGGGTCGATTAACGGCAGAGCGCGATCGATGCAGCAATACCCCAAGACGCAACAGAACACAGAGATACAAGGCCGATGCCCGTTCTACCTCTGGCAGTGCCTCGAAAATCGCAGGAGTGAGTTTCCGCCGATGTCCCAACACCAACGCCGCCAATAATTGCTGTTGATGACGGGTAAACCCTGGCATGTCGGCATTTTTGACAATGTAACTGCCGTGTTTTTGATATTGGGAATGGGAGATCCGAACACCAATCTCATGCAAGCGGCAGGCCCAGCCCAGCATCAACTCGCCTTCATCAATGCCGATCTCCCAAACCCCTTGCGTCTGCTCCAACAGAGCTAGGGCAGTGGTTTGTACCCGTTGTGCCTGCTCCACATCCAGGTCATAGCGTTTGATCAGGGCAGACACCGTGGCATCGCGCACGTCCTGATGATGGATACGGCCAATCATGTCATAGAGCAAACCCTCACGCAGGGCCTGATTTGACACCATCATCTGCTTGATTTTCAGTGCCTTGAAAACCGACACCAACACCGCTACGCCACCGGCAATAACCGGCAGCCGGTCTGAGCTGAGGACGGGGAAGCTCAGCTTATCGACCTGCCCCGCTGCGACCAAGGCTTTCTTCAACTTCTTTAAGGCACTGTGACTGATACCCTGATCGCACCAACCCGCCGCCGCCACGACATCACGAATCGCCTTGATGGTGCCCGAGCTACCTACTGCGGAAACCCAATCGGTGCTCAAAAAAGCCCCCTTCACAGGCCGCAGTTCCAAAGCGGCCGCTGTCTCGGCATTTCTCATGGCTGAGACTGTAATGAGCCCATCCGGAAAATGCGCCAGACTCATGGAGACGCAGCCCATGTGCAGACTCTCCCGCTTCAAGGGTGAAAAACCCTCACCCACGATGAGTTCAGTACTGCCGCCACCAATATCCACCACCAGGCGTCGACCTTCACCAGCAGCCAACCCATGGGCAACGCCCAGATAGACCAGGCGGGCTTCTTCACGACCGGCAATGATTTCAATCGGATGTCCCAACGCTGCTCTGGCCTCAGCCAAAAAGGCATCGGCCTGACGCACCTGGCGCAAGGTGTTGGTCCCCACCGCCTGAACCGCACCTTGGGGCAGGGTTTTCAGGCGCTGGCCAAAGCGCTTCAAACAGTTGATGGCGTTCTCTTTGGCCTCTGCGGAAAGCTGCTTGTCTGGTGTTAACCCCGCAGCCAGACGCACCGTTTCGCGCAGTTTATCCACCACTTGCAGATGACCGGTCTGATCCAGGGTGGCGACAATCAGATGGAAACTGTTGGATCCCAAATCCACTGCAGCGACAGTCGCCCTTCCCTCTGCATCAAACAGGGTCGGGTATTCGCTGATATTTTTTGGGCTCATAGAAACAAGACCCCTACCTCTGTGGCTAAGGAGACAGGCTTTGGTGGTCTGCTGTTTTGCATGCTGTTTCTTTGGAACTTATTCTGAAAATGCGACAAGACGAACCCCGCCCTATTCGTTTGTCAAAGAGGCTCTCTCTTCCCGTTCTTCACGACGTTTGCGCAACATTTCACTCTGGCGCTGAATGACATGACGAATCAGCATATCCCGATCCTGCTCACGTAGATAGCTGAAATTAACCCGCAACAGGTAGGGCATTTCCGCGTCCTCGGTTTTATCACAGTCCACCACCTCGGCGGGCAAAACCATCCCGGTGTATGAGGGCAACAGAAGTAGTTTCATCTCCAGCAGAATCCCTGGATTCAGTGGTTTTTCCACATGCATCGCCAACCCACTGGCACTGATGTTTCCAGAACGGATCGGTTGCTCTGTCAAGTCTGAGTGCACCGCATCCACATGACGGGCCAGAACCTCCACCCGACGATCCAGAGAGGCCAAATAGGCGCCAATATCCGGATATTGCAAAGCAATATTCCGCATTAACGTAACCACCTCCTGGCGCATCATCATGACCTCCGCCGAAGCAGAAAAACCGCCCGACAAGCCCTTACGGTAGCTTTCCAGCCAAGCCTCTTTCTCCTCAGGTGGTATCTGCCGATAAGTCACCTGAAGCGCATCCTCTACCCGGAAATAGTTCCTGCGATCGTCGTCATCAAAGCTCATCTCTTTTTCCTATCTGAATTTAGCCTCTGGGATGAAGTGGCATGCCGTATCGCCCCTCAATAGAGGAGCGGAACCGAAATTCCGGTTGAGGTTCGGGCGCAGAAGTCGGTGACTCTGGCTGAACTTCCAGTTTTGGCGCTGGCTTCGGGGCCACCTCTGGCTTGGTATTGAATTTAAGCCTGGGCTTCAAGTTCGGCTTCGGCTTAAATTCCAGCTTGGGTTTTGTGTCAGGATTCGGTGCGGTGGTTGGAGCCGGTTTCGGAATGGCATCCGTCCTGGGTTTAAATTTCAATTCTGGTTTTGTCTCCGATTCGGGCACCTCTTCTGGGGGCTGGCTAGGCTTTTTTGCCTCAGAATTGTTGTCGTTGGTTTGTGGTGGTGCTGCCTCTGGAATCGGATCTGGTTTTGCCTCTGGGATTGCGTGCTCTTCAACCGTCGGCACGCCCCCGGGGATTAGGGTCCGAGACGGGCGCTTGGGCAGCAATGCCTTTGCTGGCACCCCCTCCTTGGCCCCCTGCAAGATATCTTGGCCACGAGAAATGACGATCTCCACCCGCCGGTTGGCGGCGCGATTTTCCGGTGTGTCATTGGGCGCCAGGGGTATCGAATCGGCACGCCCTTCGACCACCAACCGACTGGGTTCAATATCACCATGACGCAAGAGCTCATGGGTGACGGTCACAGCCCGGGCAGCCGAGAGATCCCAGTTGGAGCGGAACCGATAATTGGAAATGGGGATATTGTCCGTATGCCCTGCGACCACCACATTCCCCGGCATGGCAGCGATGGCGGCACTGATTTTATCCAGCACTTCGAGAAATCCTGGATTCAGTTCCGCCCGGGCAGAATCAAAAGAGCCCTTTTCCCGGATTCGGATAACGACATTGGCTTCCTTGGTCTCTACCGTAATCAGACCCTGCTCAACCTCATTTTTCAATAAATCCTTGATGTCCATTGCCTCCTGTTTGACCTCATCCAGAATGCGCTGACGCGCCAGCTCTAACTGTGGCACTGCTTGGGTTTCGGTCTGCTCTCCCTTGTTATCTTCCGTCTTATCCTCTTTCTTATCTTCTTCTTTATCCTTATCCTTTTGCTTGTCCTCTTTTTTATCCTCTGTTTTATTCTCTATGCTTTCACTGCCTTCCTGCTCGGCATTCACCCGCAGCTGTGACAGTTCCTCTTGGGTCATCTGACGAATTTCATCAATGGGGGAAGGATCGGGCACCGTTGAGGGAGAAAATTCCTGCTTGATAACGCTAACCCCTTGGACCACTTCATTGATGGGGACCTCACGTTGCACACCAAAGGCATCTTTCATGGATTCCGCCATCTTTTTAAAGCGCACCGCATCCATGGTGGCAAAGGAGAGCAAAAGGACGAAAAAACACATCAGCAAAGACATGAGATCCGCAAAGGTTGCCAAATAGGCAGGCAGACAATCCGGACAAGGGGGACAATCCTTGGCCACCGCTTTTTACTCCTCAGCCGGCCGCTTGCTACTGGGCAGATAGGCGTATAGCAGTTGCTCCAGGACCTTGGGATTCATGCCCTCCTGAATGCCACCAATGGTCTCCAGAATCAGGGTTTTATTTTGCTGCTCCAATGCACTGGCCCGGCCCAGCTTGTCAGATAGGGGCTGGGCAAAGGCGCTGGCAATGATGGCGCCATAGAGGGTAGTAAGCAGTGCCACAGCCATGGCAGGCCCAATGGCTGAAGGGTCCGACATATTGGCCAACATCTGAACCAGACCCACGAGGGTACCAATCATCCCCATGGCCGGTGCTATGGTGGCCATTTGTTTGAACATGGACTTCCCCACCTCATGCCGCTGGATGGTGAGATCAATATCCATGGTGAGCATTTTCTGCACCAAAACAGGATCATGACCATCCACACAAAGGCCGATGCCTTTATTCAGAAAGGAATTGGGGATTTCCTGGCTCTCAAGAGCCAACAGTCCATTTTTTCGGGCAATATCTGCCAACTCAACACCCTGTTGAATCAGATCTCTGGGATCATCCACCTTATAGAGAAAGGACTTCATGCCCAGGGAAAAAGAGCCGAGAAAGTCCTTGAGAGTGAACTGAGCCAGGGTCACCATAAAGGTTCCTCCGACCACGATGAGAACCGACGGCACATTGACAAACAACATGATGTCGCCACCGGTGGCAATGGCCCCGAAAATGATACCCATCGCACCGATAATGCCAACCAGTGTTGCTATATCCACCCACGACTCCCAACTGGAAAAGGTAACCAACCAGACCTTTCAGAATAGGCCATTATCCCTACGGAACGCTGAATCCGTCCAACCTTTATAGGCAACGTGCTTTCAGCTGATGCAATTCAGCCTCAGTAAAACCCGCCTCCAAACGCGCCTCGAGATGTAACGGGCAGCGTACGGCGGCAGTAAAATGTTCATCCAGCAGCGAGAAATAGGTCATCTCTGGCTCCAGGCCCCGCTCTTCACAAAGATAGCGGAACCATCGCGTTCCTGCTGCCACATGTCCCACTTCGTCACGCAGAATGCGCTCCAGTGCGGCCACCGTCGCCTCATCGCCTGCAGAGCGGAAGCGGGCTGACATCCCCGGATTCACGTCCAGCCCCCGCGCTTCCAAGGCACGGGGAATCAAGGCCATGCGCAACAAAGGGTCATGCGCCGTTTTGAGCGCTGTCTCCCAGAGAGAGAGGTGGACAGGATAATCGCCATAGGCCAGCCCATGGGCTTCAAGGCGATCATGCAGCATTTGGAAATGAATGGCCTCTTCATAGGCCACTCTCAACCAATCGCAGGCAAAACCCTGTGGCATTTGACGGAAACGCCAGATCGCATCCAGAGCCAGATTGATGGCACTGAACTCAATATGGGTCAAGGCATGGATAAGCGCCCCTCGTGCCTCTTGGCTGTGGGCGCCACGCTTGGGCAGGCGTCGAGGCGCCACTTTTTTCAAGCGAGCGGGCCAGCCCGCCTCCGCAATGGGATCCAATTCAATGGGATCGAAAGAGAGTTTGCCCAGTTGCCAGGCCTCAAACAGAGTCAGACAGCCCTGGCATTTCTCTTTTTGATCAGAAACCAGCAGCAGCCGGTGGGCCTGGGCATAAAGGTTGGCATCCATCATTTTTCAGGGATTTCACTGCAAAGGGCTATGCTATGATCGGGCTGGTATTTTCCCCTATTCACACGGGTCTCCAGCTCATGGACAGTCTACTGATCCGCCACCACCTTAGTCGTAATATTCTCATCAGACTGCTTCTCTTTTCGGCCCTGGGGGCCGGCCTCCTGTATTGGAACCTGGATTTTATCAACAGCATCTATTTCCGCAATCAATTAACCCAGACCGGCTATTTGATCAATGGCGCCATCGCCGCACTTTTTCTCTTTGGCATCCTGCGCATCACCCTCTCTCTGCTCAGTTATGCCAAGGAAGAATCCGCCCTGTTCCGTTTTATCAACAATATCCAAAGCGGAAAGCAGGACTCGCCCCTGTACAAGGTTGAGAAAAGCAGTCTGATCGCAGCCCGATATCAGACCATGATGCACCTGCATCAGGCCCTGACGCCGATCAATCAGAGTGCCCTAGCAGCTACCCTGGTCGCTGCGGAGAGTACCCGGAACTCATCGGCCCGTTTCATCAACAACACATTGATTCTCACCGGTGTCTTTGGCACCATCGTCTCTCTGTCACTTGCCCTGTTGGGTGCCTCTGATCTTCTGAAAGACAGTGTCAATGTGGGCGGCATGGGTATTGTCATCCATGGTATGTCCACCGCCCTATCCACCACCATTACTGCCATCATCAGCTACCTTTTTTTCGGCTATTTCCACATGAAGTTGAGTGATGTGCAAACCAACCTGCTCAGCGGCATTGAGCAGGTGACCACCCTGCATCTTATGCCCACCTTCGAGATCAAGCCGGACAATGCTGTCTATGAATTCACCGGTCTGCTTCGCTCCGCCCAAGAGTTGATGGAGCAGATGCGGGACACCCAGGAAGGACTGGCAGGTGTGGAACAGAAAGCCCTAAATCTTTTAGAAGAACAAGCCCGCCAAAGCCGTCGTTACAATGACTCTCTGGAAGAGATCAAAGAGACACTGATTCGCGGTTTCCGGCTCGACAGCGACCAATGAGCAGCCATGGCTTCATTGATCTGCGGTTAAACCGGCAGGAAGGCCAGAATAACGAGAGCTTTTGGCCCTCCTTCACCGATGTCATGACCGTCATCCTCATGATTTTCATGATGGCTATGGTCGCTCTGCTGGTGCGCAACCTGAACCTGATGGCCCAACTGCGGGCCACCATGGAGGCAGAACGGGCTGCTGCTGCTTTGGCCCGCTCAGAAGGTGAGCACAACCAGCAGCTGAACCAACACCTGCGGAATCTTGAGACCCAACTGGCCCAATCCCGCCAAAACCGACAAACTGCAGAACAGACCGCTCGGGAGCGCCAGTCCCAGATTGAGCGATTAAACCTCGATCTCAGCCAACAAAACCAAACCAACCAGCAGTTGAAAGCACAAGAGGCCAAGACCGCTGCTGCGCTGGAACAGAGCCGTGCCGAGCTTGAACTGGCCCGGCAACAGAACCGGCAACAAGAAACGACAATCGTCCGGTTAGAAGGCCGGCACCAAGCCTTGCAACAGCAAACTGCCGATCAACAACAACAGCTGAATGCCTTTGAAACCCAGCGCAAAGCCTGGGAACAACAGCAGGCAGATTTACAGCAACAGCTGACCCATGCTGTCCAGGCTCAAAAGCATCAGCAACAAACCCTGTTGGAGCGCAATCAAACATTGCAACAGATCCGTGCGGACAACCTCAGTCTGCGTGAACTCTTGATCGCAGCCCGCCGTGACACCCAGGGAAAAGAAAAGGCATTGCAATCCGCACGCTCCAGCATCAACGTGACCGACAAGCGGCTGGCAGAGTTGCAAGGCAGTTTCGACCAACTTCAGGTGAAGTACGACAAACTGGTCAAGCCCGCCCGAACCACGACCGGCAAAACCGTCGTTGAAGTTCGTTATTACAAAAGCGGTGGCGGCTTTCACATCCAATATCGGGAGCCGGGCCAAAATGGCTTTAAGCCTGCCAGCCGTGCCGCTTTGGAGGCCCGCCTCTCGGTACTCAAAAAACAGGATCCCGACCACCTCTATATCAAGATCATCTTTCCTCAAAACAGCGGCCTTAGCTATGGCGAGGCCAGCCGTTTCACCAGTGAGATTCACGGGAAATATGACTACTACTATCACCAGCCGTAATCAGAGGCCGGCTTAGTGCTATCCTAGGCCGGTCTTCCGCTGCCCACCCTGCCCTAAGCCATGAGAAACATCATTGAAGAAGTCGGTGACGGCTACCTGATACCTGCCCATGTTGAAGCACCCGAGCTGACGCCTGGCCACCTCTCCAGTCTGCTCAGAGCCCATCAGGACCTCCTCTCTGTCTGGCCGAAAAAATGTTTTGAAGGGGGCTCCTACTCCCTGAGAATTCTGGGCAGGCAGATCTTTATCGCCAACACGCCGGAAAGCGTCAAACACGTCATGGTCAACCACAATGACCGATTCGAGCGAAAGAGTCCGCAAATGCGTCGGGCTTTGGAGAATCTGCTGGGAGATGGCCTCTTTATCAGCGATGGCGAAACCTGGAAATTCCGGCGTCGGGTCGTTGCCCCCATCATCCACAAAAACCGACTGGAGACCTTCGCCCCCATCATGGTCAACACCAGTCTGGACATGGCCGAGCAGTGGCGCAATCTGGGCCGGAATGGCGAGGTCAATATTCTGGTGGAGATGGCCTCTCTGACCGCTGAAATCATCTCCCGGGCCGTCTTTGGCAATCATCTTGGGCGTGCCAACGCCAGTGAGGTCATTGAGGGCTTTACCCGCTATCAGGAGCTGGTCGATCAGATCAATCTGGGTTATTTCCTGGGCTTTGACGAGGGCTGGCCCCAGTTTCGTGGACCACGCATTCGCAAGGCAATCCAACGCGTCCATGCGGTCATCGATGGCATCATTGATGAGCACATGCAGGGCAAGGGGGAAGAGGATTCTATCGTTAACACCCTGCTCAAGGTGCGGGATGAGAAGAGCGGCCAGACCATGGATCCGGTCGGCATCCGTAACGAAGCGGCCACCATTTTCATGGCGGGTCACGAAACCACCGCCGCCACCCTGACCTGGGCCTGGTATCTGCTCTCCCTGGCACCCTGGGCTGAACAAAAACTGCACCAGGAACTTAAAACGGTACTGGGGGATCGGTCACCCACGCTGGCCGACGTTCCCAGCCTGCCCTATTGCAAGGCAATCATCGAGGAGACCCTGCGCCTCTACCCGCCAGTACCCTTACTGACCCGTCAGGCCCGCGAGGCCGATGTGGTAGACGGCCACAAGGTCGATAAGGCCGCCATGGTGCTAACCATTCCCTGGATCCTGCATCGGCATCGCAAGCATTGGCAGGACCCCAACCATTTCAAACCGGAGCGTTTCTTGGAAAAGGTCCGGCCCAGTCCCCATGTTTACATTCCCTTTGCGGTAGGCCCACGAATCTGTACCGGTGCCAGCTTTGGATTGACGGAGAGCATTCTCTGTCTGGCCACGCTGGCCCAGCAGTTCAGCCTGAAACTGGCACCAGATACCAAAGTGGAGCCACGTTGCCGGCTCACCCTGAGACCGGAAGGGGGTATTCCCATGCAACTCCAGCCGCGTCAGTAACCTGACAAGCCAGGATCCGCCAGACGTTTTTTCATTGCATCGACAAAGCGCATCAGTGGCGCACCGTCGATCACATCATGATCGGCACTCAGGTTCAGGGAGATCCTATCCCGACAAACCAGCTGCCCCGCCTCTTCGACCCACTGTTGATCGATCGCCCCAATGGAGAGGGTCAGGGTCATGGGGGTGATGGGCAATACCAGAGCACGACCCTGGGTAAACATGCCCATAGAGGTCACAGCAACGGTACCCGAGCTGAATTTGTGAAAAAAGGGGCTGTGGCGTGACAACATCCAGTTCAGCCGCCGAAACCAGCCTGGCTGTCTCATCAACCAATGGATATAACGCTCTTTCTGGGTGCGAGCCGGGGGTTCCTCCTTGACCGTCTTCATGGCCGCAGAAAATGCCGCCAAGTTCAGGTGATTGGCGGCCCGGATGGTTTTGGTCCAGGGCATCTGCGCACCCTCCATCTCCTGCTCAATCAAGACCACCAGATCCACCTCGTCAAAGATCACCAGATGATGCCCAAAAGTGCTGCGGTAGGCCTGCATGGCGAGGTCGTCCCCCAGCGTTTGGCAAAAGCAGTGGGAAACAAAGGCCGTTACGGTAGGTGACCGATCTTTCTGTTCGGCCCGAAGGCGTTGGAAATTCGTAATATCCGCCTCAAACAGGGCATGGATAATGTTCTTCCGCCGGCCCTCCCGCATGATGTCCAGGATCAGATTTCTGGATCGGGGAAAAGGAAGCCTTTGGTGATCCTGGGCCAGAATCTGACGAAATAAGGCGCGCAGGTTAATCATCGTCAATTTAGTAATACTGTTTACAATCAGAGTGTTGTGGATCCTCATCACCCCAGCGCACGGCAGGAGGCTGGTTGGGATCTGAAGAGACCGAGCCCGCTAATAGACGCTCGGAAAACCTGGCAGCGCTGATGCTTTTGCCTGGCAGGTATTGAATCTTTCCACAGGCTCTGTCCAGATGCCGAGCAACAGCGCTGACCGGTCCGTTTTCACTGCCCGTGGCCACTCGAACCAGATAGCGCAAAGATTTTTCAATTTTATGATCTCTTGATGGGGTGGAGTAGGAATCAAACTCGCCGTAGTCCATACAACGGGAGCCGATCCTCTGCTTAAATCGCCAGGCCTCATCAACGATGCCAACCCGCTGTTCAATCTGATGACAGACCTCTTGCGCATATCGATTCAGTTTTTGGTCGGTGGTTTCCCTGACCGAAGCCAGGCGTTTTTGCATCTCATCCTCAAAAACACCAACCAGGTGGAATTGCTCTTCGCCATATCCGGGCAAAGAGCTGTCGGGCTGCCCATAGTGCTGAGGCTGCTTCCAGTAACGGAAAGAGCCCCCTTTTGCACTAGGAACAAAAGAGTTGATCGTGGTCTCCTGCAGTTCCTGAATTTTGGCGGGAACTGTGGATTTAAGGTAATGAATTACCCCCTTTTCATCCACCCTGATCACCATCTGAGAGTGACCTGGTGACTCCTCTCCGGCCTCATCGCGAAAAAAAGCGCCATTGCTGGTTGATTTGAGCCGGGGCAGAGCAGCTATCACTCCGGGGCGAAACCATTTTCGGTCGAGCGAGATGGGATAGGTATCGGCAATCACGGAATTACTGCCGACTACATCCCCAACAAATTTCATAAAGAATCTCACCCGGTCCTCTTCTGGCATCTCGTCGTAATATTCAAAATCGTTGGAGATGAATTTGCGCACGGTGGCATAAGGACTCTTGCCATAGTTCTCCTGATACAGCCCCAGCTGTGCCCCCACCACCTTCTGCTGTCCGAAGCGGGGATCCCGGATAACAAAGGGCAATCTGTTTTCGTAGGCGAAAATCAGTCGTGGAAAATAGACCGAATCGGCGCAGTCATGAGGGGTATTGGCATATCTTCCCTGGGTGAAAAAGTGCTTGTGGAAGCGATGTTCAACCCAATCGCTGTAGCGATCTTCCCAATCCGCATTCCACTGGTTTTGGTTTTCCCAAATAGCGGCATGCAGCGGCATCTGAAAAGCAAATAGGAGACAAAGCGTGAACAACGTTTTTTTCATAAGAAAACCATCTCAAGTCGCAAAAGCCCTTTTCTTCGTCAGGGAATCTGACTCCCTCCCTGATTTCGGTATAATCCCACTCAGGTTACCGTCATAGAGCCAACATGAGCAACAGCCCTTATATACAGGAAATCACCGACGTGGATTTTGAGTCCGGCGTCATCGCCGCTTCTTTCCAACAACCGGTTTTGGTCGACTTCTGGGCTGACTGGTGCCAACCCTGCCGCATGCTGATGCCCATTCTGGCGCAACTGGTGGAAGCCTACCAGGAACTGATGCGGATGCAACTCTATGAGACATGAACTGTGATTGATTTCAAAGCGTTGAGTGGC
>JBNKLG010000036.1:0-24933 GCA_050292235.1 Sedimenticolaceae bacterium
TGACCCACGGTTTTTTCTCGTCAATATAGACGTTGGCGCGGTCGGCCAGTTGCATGATGAGCCGCATCGCGTGGCCGTACTCGCGTTTCTCATAGTGATTGGCGATATCCATACCCGCGTCAACAAACTCCCGATAGAGAGACGGCTCGCTAATCTCGCGGGCGAGTGCGCCGTCAAAACGCTTGTGGATGAAACCGGCGCAACGGCTGGCGATGTTGACCACCTTGCCGACCAAGTCGGCGTTGACGCGCATCTGGAAGTCTTCCAGGTTGAGGTCGATGTCGTCGATGCCGCTGCCCAGTTTGGCGGCAAAGTAGTAGCGCAGGTACTCCGGTTCGAGGTGGTCGAGATAGGTGCGCGCCATGATGAAGGTGCCGCGCGACTTCGACATCTTGTGGCCGTTGACGGTGAGAAAGCCGTGGCAGAAGACCGCGTTGGGGGTACGGAAGCCGCTGCCGGTGAGCATGGCAGGCCAGAACAGGGTGTGGAAGTAGGCGATGTCCTTGCCGATAAAGTGATACAGCTCGGCCTTGCTCTCTTTTGACCAGTAGTCGTTGAACAGGTGGGTGGCGTCACGGTCGCAGAGGTTCTTGAAGCTGGCCATGTAGCCGATGGGGGCATCCAGCCAGACGTAGAAGTATTTACCGGGGGCACCGGGGATCTCGAAACCGAAGTAGGGTGAGTCGCGTGAGATATCCCAGTCCTGCAGGCCGGCCTCAAACCATTCATTGAGCTTGTGGCCGATCTCGGGCTGCATGTGCTCGCTCTTGATCCAGTAGCGCAACATGCCTTCGAAGTCGCCCAGGCGAAAGAAGTGGTGCTCGGACTCTTTCTCGATGGGTGTTGCCCCGGAGATCGCCGAGACCGGATTTTTCAGCTCCGTGGGCGAGTAGGTGGCACCGCACACCTCGCAGGAGTCACCGTACTGATCCTCAGCACCGCACTTGGGACAGGTGCCCTTGATAAAGCGATCCGGCAGGAACATCTCCTTCTCCGGGTCGTAGGCCTGGGTGATGGTGCGGGTGGTGATGTGGCCGTTCTCTTTCAGTCGCTTGTAGATGGTGGAAGCGAGTTCGCGGTTCTCTGCGCTGTGGGTGCTGTGGTAGTTGTCGAATTCGATAGCAAAATCGGCGAAATCGGTCCGGTGCTCACGGGCGACGCGGGCAATCAGCTCTTCGGGTTCGATCCCCTCGTTCTGTGCGCGCAGCATAATTGGGGTGCCATGGGCATCGTCGGCGCAGACGTAGGTGCAGTCGTGCCCGCGCATTTTCTGGAAGCGGCTCCAGATATCGGTCTGGATATATTCCACCAAATGGCCGATGTGGATGGGGCCGTTGGCGTAGGGAAGGGCGCTGGTGACCAGGATCTGACGGGGGGATGGGCTGCTCATGGGACGACAATTTTTAAGGTGAATTAGCCAGATATTATTCCATAATCGCCGCACTCAAAGGTGGATGCGGCAAAAGACTTAGTGTTTCGTTGGGAAATTGCCAGGTTTTTTGCGTTAAAATCCCTCCCCTTATTCTTATCCCTATCTACCGGCCAAGCGCCTTCAGGAGTCAAAGATGTCCGCCACAAAAGAACAGGTTGAAGCCGCCATTCAAGGCTATGTCGAGCCCCATCTACAGCAGGACCTGGTTACCGCCGGTTGCGTCAAAGAGATCGGCATTGAGGGCGATCAGGTCAAGGTGTCCGTGGTGTTGGGCTTTCCTGCCAAGGGTGTTGCGGCTGACATCAGTGCTGCGATTCAAAGCCAGGTCGAGGGCCTGGATGGTGTGTCAGCCTGCACCGTGGATGTGAGCAGCAAGGTGGTTGCCCATTCGGTGCAGAAGGCTTTGAAGCCCATCGATAACGTCAAAAACATCATTGCTGTGGCCTCTGGCAAGGGCGGTGTGGGCAAATCTACCACCTCGGTCAATCTGGCCCTGGCCCTGGCCGAAGAGGGTGCTACCGTGGGTCTGTTGGATGCCGATATCTATGGTCCCTCCCAGCCTCGCATGCTGGGTATCAAGGGCAAACCCGAATCCAAGGACGGCAAAAGCCTCGAACCCATGCAGGCCTATGGCCTTCAGGCCATGTCCATCGGTTTCCTCATCGACGAGGAAACCCCTATGATCTGGCGTGGCCCTATGGTGACCCAGGCGTTGGAACAGCTACTCAACGACACCAACTGGACTGATCTGGACTATCTGGTCATCGATTTGCCGCCGGGCACGGGTGACACCCAGTTGACCCTCGCTCAGAAGGTGCCAGTGGCCGGGGCGGTCATTGTGACCACTCCCCAGGATATTGCCCTTCTGGATGCCCGCAAAGGGTTGAAAATGTTTGAAAAGGTTGAGGTGCCGGTGCTGGGTGTCGTCGAGA
Source organism: Sedimenticolaceae bacterium (assembly GCA_050292235.1). Lineage (GTDB taxonomy): Bacteria > Pseudomonadota > Gammaproteobacteria > Chromatiales > Chromatiaceae > JBNKLG01. The sequence goes on from JBNKLG010000036.1 coordinate 2,365, forward strand.
ACATGAGTATCCATATCTGCTCTCAATGTGGTCACGAAGAGCCCATCTTTGGCACTGGCGGTGGCCAGAGCATGGCAGACGAGAGCCAAGTAGATCTGCTGGGTCAGCTACCGCTGGATATTCGTATTCGCGAAGAGACCGATGGTGGTAAGCCCACAGTAGCGGCAGAGCCAGATGCCCGTATCTCCCAGATCTATCGGGAAATTGCCCGCAAGACAGCAGCCAAGCTGTCTCTTCAGGCCAAAAGCTATGCGGCCAAGTTCCCGAATATTGTTATTCAGAATAACTGAGTCTTTGTGCTTGGCAGACAGGAACATCACCAGGGATGGTGTTGGCTCTCTTTCTTTTCTTAGTTTCATTGGTGACAGGACTCAATTTATCCCTATGCTATGCTCATAGGTAATCTTTAAACTTTAATAAAATACAATGTTTCTTCTGTCTGTGGGGTTGGAGACTTTGCTGCTTCAAGCTCACCCTATTGCTGTTTTGGCAAGGATCGTTAAGAAGGGATATCCATGAGCCCGCTCTTCTTGTCAGGTATGCGGGTACGCTATGTTCTTGCCCAGATTTGGTTGTTAGCGCTGGCTTTGGGGATGGGCGTTGCTTTTTGTCTATTTCCTGAATATCAGTGGCTGGCGGCTTTGTCGGTTTTTGTATTGCTGGTCACCCTGGTCCGTTTGGGCCAGTTTCATCTTCGTATACTCCGCCAAGTTGAATATCTGGTTGTTGGGGCCAATGAAGCAATAGGGGGGCATCCCTATGATGAGGTTCCTGTGTTGGATCAGGATGACTTAGGCCAAGTGGCCATGAGTATCAATGAAACGACATCAAAACTTCTGGCCAAGCAGCAGGAACTGCAGGCGGTGAATCAGAGTTTGGCCAAGGAGATCGAACGGCGTCGCCAGGTTGAGGACCAATTGAGGCTGTCGGCTAGTGTTTTTACCTTTTCACGTGAAGCCATCACCATTACGGATACGCGAGGCAATATCATTGATGTCAATGAGGCCTTTACCCGTATTACAGGCTATTCGCGTGAGGAGGTGCTGGGGAAGAATCCCCGAATGTTGCGCTCTGGCCGTCATGACAAGGCGTTCTATGCCGCTATGTGGCAGCAACTCAAATCCCAGGGGCATTGGGCGGGTGAAATCTGGAATCAACGCAAAAATGGAGAGATGTATCCTGAACTGTTGACCATCAGTTCGGTGTTGGATAAAGAAGGTAAGCCCATGCATTACGTTGGGCTTTTTGCCGACATCTCTGACCAAATTGCCTATCAGCAGGCATTGGAACTCAGTGCTCACTACGATGCCTTAACCGGCTTGCCAAATCGCATACTTTTGGGGGACCGCTTGCATCAGGCTATGGCTCAGGTACAGCGGCACCACAAATCGCTGGCAGTGGCCTATTTAGATCTTGATGGCTTTAAGGCCATCAATGATAACTATGGTCACGATGTCGGTGATCGTTTCTTGGTGGCGTTAGCTGAGCGTATGCAAAAAGCCTTGCGAGAGATCGATACCCTTGCCCGTTTGGGTGGTGATGAGTTTGTTGCCGTGCTTCTCGACCTGGAAAAGGATAATTACGAGCCTTTGCTGAATCGCTTGTTGGTTGCAGCAGCCCAGGCTGTGTTGGTGGATGACCTGGAACTTCAGGCCTCGGCCAGTGTGGGACTGACCTTTTATCCTCAGTCTGAGGAGGTTGATCCGGATCAATTGCTGCGCCAGGCGGATCAGGCGATGTATCAGGCTAAGCTGGCAGGCAAAAATCGTTTTCATCTCTTCGACTCTGAGCAGGACCGCAATCTGCGGGGACGTTACGAAAGTTTGGATCGCGTCCGCCTGGCTATTGAGCAGGATGAAATGGTGTTGTATTACCAGCCCAAGGTCAATCTTCAGACGGGGGAATGTGTCGGTTTCGAAGGACTGGTGCGTTGGCAACATCCGGGGCAAGGGCTACTGCGGCCTCATTTCTTTTTACCATTGATTGAAGAGCATGCTTTAGCTTCAGCATTGGATGAATGGGTTATCAATGCGGGACTTCGGCAGTTGGATCAATGGCGTCAGGCTGGCAAGCATTATCAGCTGAGTCTGAATGTCAGTGCCTATCAGTTGCAGCAACCGGACTTTCTCAATCGATTACGGATATTATTGGCGCAATATCCGGCAGTAGACCCATGTCAGCTGGAGTTGGAGGTACTGGAAACCAGTACCTTGCATGATCTCAAACAGATTTCCCAGGTCATTTGTGATTGTCATCGACTGGGCGTGGATTTTGCCCTGGATGATTTTGGCACCGGTTACGCCTCGTTCAATTTCCTCAAACAACTGCCGGTTAGTCATCTTAAAATTGATAGTGTTTTTGTTCGAGACATGTTGAATGACTCGGACGATTTGACCATTGTGGATGCGGTACTGGGGTTGGCTAGGGCCTTTCGCTGCAAAGTCACTGCTGAAGGTATGGAGACCGTAGAGCATGGCCGCTATCTGTTGCAGTTGGGTTGTGAGCTGGCTCAGGGCAATGCCATTGCGCATCCTATGCCCGTGGAGGATCTGGCAGGATGGCTGGCACAGTGGCAACCAGATTCACAGTGGCATGCCGTCCGTCGAGTCTCCCGGCAAAATCTACCGTTACTGTTTGCATTGGTAGAAAAGCGGGCCTGGGCGCAAAGGGTTGAGGGATTTCTGCGTGATCAACGTTTGATAGCCCCTACGTTTGATCAGGGAAAGTGCCGATTTGAATATTGGCTTGAAAACGAGGATCTGCAGCGCTTTGGGAAGGATGCTCATTGTGATGAGCTTGAGCGGCAGCAATTACATCTTCATGCGTTGGCAGCCGAACTGATGGCTTTGAAAGACCGGGGCCGGGCAGAGGAGGCCCTGGTCCGTTTTCCTGAGTTTTGCCAATTGCGAGACAGCTTTTTTGGCAGGATTCAACGGGTCATCTCAGATCTAAAATAGGGCGAATCCCAGCTGACTTGGCTGTTCAGATGGCTATCTGGTTCAGCTTTGATAGCTACTGGCAGCGCAAGTTGTTGCGCCAACAACGCAATGAGTACGCTCGGCTTGGCCGTCTACATCCGAATCGTTAGTCGAGGGGTCCTATAGATTCTGAGTGGCAAGTTGTGGGCCGTTTCTGCTCACTTCATCATCTTTGCCTTTTCTCTATTGATGAGGGCGGGGTAAAATTGGCCGCTTTCTTCATGTTTAGAGGAAGGCGATATGCAAGCCTTGGTCGGCATTATCATGGGCTCCGACTCTGATTGGGAGACCATGCAGCATGCAGCAGAAACTCTGCAAGCCTTGGGCGTGGCCCATGAGACTCAGGTAGTCTCTGCCCATCGTACCCCAGACAAACTCTTTGAATATGCCGAATCAGCGGAAGCCCGTGGGCTTCGGGTGATCATTGCAGGCGCGGGTGGTGCCGCCCATCTGCCGGGGATGACGGCTGCCAAAACGGTCTTGCCAGTGTTGGGTGTGCCTGTCCAATCCAAGGCGCTGAATGGTATGGACTCCCTGCTGTCGATTGCCCAAATGCCAGCGGGTATTCCTGTGGGTACTCTGGCTATTGGCCGTGCTGGAGCGGTGAATGCCGGTCTGTTGGCTGCTGCTATCCTGGGAGGAACTGATCCGAATATACGCCAGGCACTGGCCGAATATCGTCAGCAACAAACGGATCGTGTGCTGGCCCGGCCCGATCCCAGCGTGGAATCCAGCGCATGAAACTGGGGATTCTGGGTGGTGGCCAGTTGGCCCGCATGCTGGCCCTGGCGGCCCACCCATTGGGGATAGAGGTGGTTTTTGTTGACCCTCAGCCGGATGCCTGCGCTGCCCCTGTTGCTCGGCAAATTCAAGCCAATTATGCTGATCCAGCGGCCTTGGCTCAGTTGGCAGATCAGGTGGATCGAGTCACCTTCGAGTTTGAAAACGTTGCTGCTGAGAGTGCGCGCTATCTGGCGGAGCATCTGCCCGTTTTTCCCTCTTACCAAGCTTTGGAACAGGGGCAGGATCGCTGGTCGGAGCGATCATTATTCCGCCGACTGGGTATTCCCCAGCCGGAGTTTCTGCCGGTGGATTCTTTGGCCGATCTACAGGCTGCTGTTACTGCCATTGGCTTCCCAGCCATGCTCAAGACCCGATGCCAGGGTTATGACGGCAAGGGGCAGGCGCTGATTCGGGAAGCTTCAGAGGTTGCCCGGGCCTGGAAGAGCGTTGGCGAACAGCCCTCTTTATTGGAGGCCCTGGTGGCGTTTTCTCGCGAGATCTCCGTTTTTGGTGCCCGCGATGCACAGGGTCGGCTGGCTATTTACCCGCTGAGCGAAAACAGTCACGATCACGGCATCCTGCATTTGGCCATCAGCCAGCCCCAAGACCCCTTTCAGGCGCAAGCAGCCGCCTACTTGACCAAATTGATGGAACATTTGGACTACATTGGCGTCATGGCATTAGAGCTGTTCCAGGAGGGGGATTGTCTGTTGGCCAACGAGTTTGCACCACGGGTGCATAATTCTGCCCACTGGACTCTGGAGGGCGCGGAGACGAGCCAGTTCGAAAACCATGTGCGAGCTGTTTGTGGTTTGCCTTTAGGGGGAACAGAGGCATTGGGTCATGCGGCGATGGTGAACTGTATTGGTCAGATGCCTGATGTCCGGGATGTTCTGGCTTTATCCGGGGCTCATTTGCATCATTATGGCAAGCAAGAGCGACCGGGCCGAAAACTGGGGCATATTGGCTTGCGTTGCCCCAGTAAGGCAGCTCTGTTGGCAAGCATAGAGAAAGCCCTTACGTTGTCACCCGTCTGCTGATGGGGCAATTGCCAGAAATCTTGCGAGATTTGCCGCATACAATCCCCTGCCGGTTTAAAGGAATTGTGGCGGAGTCAAAAAAAATGACGAGGATCAGGGTCAATATCGGAAATGCCATCTAGTATTCAAGGAACAATATTTCAGGGAGAACGCCTAACCATGAACGCCATGCTTACCTGGCAAGATACTTGGTGGCTCGATATCCAGGCGCTGGATGAGGATCACCAGCATATGGTGAAGCTTGTCAATCAACTGGCGCAATCGGCCGATGCTGTTGCGGTTCGCACCGCTTTGGATGAGCTGATTGCCCATGTACGTTTCCATTTTACCCACGAAGAGGAGTTTTTGGCTGAGATTGGCTATCCCCACTTGGCGCGTCATAAACGTGAACATGCCATGCAATTGGCTGAGTTTGTGCTGTTACAAAGAGATATGGAGGCTGATCAGGATCTGGGGTTGGATCAAGCCATATTGGAGGGCATCAAAAGTTGGTTCCTCAACCATGTGATCGCCGAGGACAAGGTCTATGCCGCCTATTATCACCAGGCCCATAATCAGAAGGAAGCACTGGGTTAGTCGTTGAGTTCCATCAGCTGCTCCAATACCCAGGCATGGAGGATGATCTTTTGAGCCCGGTTGAGGTCAGTAAAGGACAGGCCGTGGAAGTACTGTATCCCCTCTCCGTTTCCTGAACGTTCAGAGATGCGTTTTATGGTGCCATTGACCTGAATTTCTTCTGAAATATCCAAAATCCCGATTCTGAACGTCAGGCTCATGCGGTGTTCGGCATCGCCCAGCTTTTGGTCAGCAATGAGTCCGCAACCGGTAGAGCTGAGATCGGTAATGGAAACGAGCTGATTTTTGGGTCCGTTTGCCCAATCGAGGTTATTCCCTTTGGCTGATAAGTGGGTTGATACCCGGTTGGCATTGCGAACACTAATGCTTTCAATATCCTGAGGGTATTCCAAATGAAGGTGAGGATAGGGTTTGGTGGCCGAATTCAGTGTGCGGGCGGTAAAGCCGACGACATCGCTGCCACTGAGCATGCGGACGTGAAAGAGCGTCCCTTCGCGGATAATCTGAAGTTTTTTCTGTATCACCGGGTTGGTGACGACTAGGCTGGCACCAGGCAGATATCCAATGACCTTCACCTGATAGCGAGGTGCATTTTCTTGGGTGGCTGATTGCAGTTGCAACAGGCTGCCCACATTGATTTTCAGTGGTTTCTTTTTCACACCCTTAATTTTGACACATTGGGCAGGTGAAAGGGTTGTCATTTGCGAACACTGACTCTGCCAAGAGCTGAGTGTTTGATAAAGAAATAACGACTCAAGCAATAGCGAGTTTGGTCGCTACCCTGATATACGGAGGTGGAATATGTCAGACATTGCAACATCTGCGGTGGCTTCGTCCCAAAATCTGGGCCTTGAGCTTGGCGTGGCCATGCTGAAAAAGGGTCAAGAGGTGATGGAAGCCCAGGCCCAATCTCTGCTTCAGTTGGTGGAGTCTGTCCCCAGCGTGAGCCCTGATCCCGGCAGCAGTCTGGGGCAGAATGTGGATACCTACGCATAATTTCCCATAGGTGGCTAGTTTTTCTAGTCACCATACTTTTTAGCAGGGTAAACCGAAGTTTAGCGCCCCTTTTTGCGTTTTGAGTTCGATCTCTCCCCGGATCACTCCCATGAGACGCTCTCCAGCCAATGCCCTGCGCCAGCCTTGCGTTAGCGGTGAATTGCTCTCTCCCTGAATCAGGTTCTCCAGATCACGACGATTGGCGATGGCGCTGGCGGTCATGCCTGCATCCAAAGCGATCTGGCGCAGAGCGGCGGAGAGCAGATCAAGCTGGATCTCCTGTTCTGGGGTGAGGCGGGGGGGGCGCTGCAGAGCGGGCCAATTTGATTTGGGCAGGTGCCCGGCTTTTTCCATGAGGATCAGCCAGATCTCTCCCCAGCGCCCGATCTCTTTGTCTCTCAACCCTTGAATGTTGTTCAGTTGTTGAAGATTTTTGGGTCGGCGGCGGCAGAGTTGTATCAGTATATCGTCACTGAGGATTCGGCGGCGGGGCCGGTTCTGGCTCAGGGCCTCTTTCTCACGCCAGGCAGCCAATGTCTGGAGCAAGGCATATTGCACTCCGCGGAGCTGCTGCAGGCCCTTGACCTTTTTCCAGCTCTCCTCGGGCTGGATCTGGTAAGTCTCGACCGAGGTTAGGGCCTCGAAATCCTGGTCCAGCCACGCCAGCCGGTCTTGTTGGGACAAACGCTTGCGCATCTGTAGGTAGAGCTCGCCCAGATGAATGACGTCTTGGTAGGCGTAATCGAGTTGCTCCGGTTCCAATGGTCGTTGAGACCAGTCGGTGCGGGTCATGCCCTTGTCCAACCGGATGTCGAGCAGGGCCTCTACCAGAGCAGCGTAGCCGATTTGGTCACCGAGTCCGAGCAGGGCCGCTGCGGGTTGGGTATCGAACAGGGGTTTAGGTAACTCCTGCCAGAGATAGTAGAAAATTTCCAGATCCTGACGACCGGCGTGGCAGATCTTGGTGATGGCCGGATTGAATAGGAGATCTTTTAGCGGTGAAAGGTCGTCGATAGTTAGAGGATCGATGCAGACGGCCTGGTGGGCATCGGCCAGTTGTAACAGGCAGAAGCGCGGATGATAAGTAGTCTCGCGCAAAAATTCTGTGTCCATGGCCAGCCAGGGACTTTGGCTGAAAGAGTGGCAGATAGCGCTGAGGTCTTGGGCGTTGTCGATGAAATGTTGTTGCATGGGTTTTCCGCTGTTTGGGCAGAGCAGAGCATACCACCCTCTGCTATGATCATTTTTTTTCCGATTCCTGGCCCCGTGAAAGCCCTCTTCCGTTATTTCGTTGATCTCTGCCTATTGCGCCTCGGCCCACAGGATATGCCTGCGTCCTGGCCACTATTCTGGCTGCTGATACCCGTCAACCTGCTGCTGACACTGATTTTGGCGGGCGATAGCTTTGGCACCTTGTTTAATGCTCTGGTGGCGGCCCTGCTCGATTTGTTGATGTTGCTTGCCTGGTTGCGCCTGCTGCTGATGTTCAAGGGGTACCCCCTGCGTTATGTGCAATCGGCTACGGCTTTGCTGGGGTCGAGTGTGGTGCTGTCTCTACTGGCGATTCCCCTCAGCTTGGTGCTGGGGGATACCAATCCTGAGAACATGACAGCGCAGCAACAAACCTTTTCTACGTTGTTACTGCTGCTGGTGATTTGGTCGCTGGTGGTGACGGCCAATATTTTTCGTCAGGCGCTGTCGGTCAACTTCTTGTTGGGCATGGGACTGGTGCTGACCTACTGGGTTTCCAGCATCCTGCTGAGAAGTGTCCTTTTTCCGCTGGAGGTGGGTTGATGCATATTCATATTCTGGGTATTTGTGGCACCTTCATGGGTGGGCTGGCCCAGCTGGCCAAGGCGATGGGGTATGAGGTCAGCGGCTCTGACGCCCATGTTTATCCCCCTATGAGCAACCAACTGGAAGCGGCCGGTATCACCATCATGGATGGCTATGAACCGGATCATTTACAGCCGCCGCCGGATCTGGTGGTGGTCGGCAACACGCTGAAGCGGGGCGTGCCGGTGGTAGAATATCTGCTAAACCAACGGCTGCCCTTTGTCTCTGGCCCTCAGTGGCTGTCTGAACACCTGCTGCGGGATCGCTGGGTGCTGGGAGTGTCAGGCACTCATGGCAAGACCACCACGGCCAGCATGCTGGCCTGGATTCTTGAGGATGCGGGTCTGGAACCCGGCTTTTTGATCGGCGGTGTGCCGGAAAATTTTGGCATCAGCGCCCGATTGGGCTCGACACCCTTCTTCGTGGTGGAGGCCGATGAGTATGACACCGCCTTTTTCGACAAACGCTCCAAATTTGTTCACTACCATCCCCGCAGCCTGATTCTCAATAACCTGGAGTTCGATCATGCCGATATCTTCGAAGATCTGGCAGCGATCCAGCGGCAATTTCATCATCTGATGCGCATTGTGCCTAGCGAAGGATTGGTGGTGGCCCCACAGCGGGATGCGAATCTGGAGACGGTGCTGGAGCAGGGCTGTTGGACGCCGGTGGAGCGCTTCGATCTTGAGGTCGGGCCGGGTTGGCATGCTCGAGATTTGGCGGCTGATACCAGCCATTTTGAGGTCTGGTTTGGCGATGAGTATCAGGGTCGGGTGGATTGGTCGCTCAACGGCCATCACAATGTCTCTAACGGCTTGGCTGCTATTGCGGCTGCACGACATGCCGGGGTACCCGCAACATTGGCAACAGAGGCCCTGGGTCGGTTCCAAAACGTCAAGCGTCGCATGCAGTTACGGGGTGAGGTACAGGGTGTGCGGGTCTACGACGACTTTGCGCACCACCCCACGGCCATTCGTCTGACTGTAGAGGGGCTGCGCGCTACCATGCAATCTGAGCCGGGCCGGCTCATCGCCATTCTGGAGCCGCGATCCAACACCATGCGCATGGGCACGCTCTCAGCCCGACTGCCTGAGTCTCTGGCTGCGGCGGATCAGGTGCTGGTTTACTCTGCACCCGATCTGAAATGGGATGCGCGAGCCGTCTTTGCCCCTATGGGCGACAAGATCCAGGTCTTTGACCAAACCCAGGATATTTTGGACTGGGCGGTGGCTGAAGCGCGTCCGGGGGATCGGCTGCTGGTAATGAGCAACGGTGGTTTTGATCAGATCCACCAACGCCTGCTGACAACCCTGGCAGCGCGAGCATGAACGGCCAGCCCATCGCCGTTGCCATCACCGGTGCCTCCGGCAGCGCCTACGCCCTGCGCCTGCTGGACTGCCTGCTGGAGACGGATCGGCCCATCTACCTCATGATCTCCCAGGCCGGGCAGGTGGTACTGCGGATGGAGGCTGGGCTGGAGGTGCCGAGTCAGCCCCAGGAAGCCGAGGACTATTTCAATCGACATTTCGGCATGGCCCCCGGTCAGTTGCAGGTCTTTGGTCGCCAGCAATGGACAGCTCCCGTGGCCAGTGGCTCCCGACCGCCCGAATCTATGGTGGTCTGCCCCTGCACCACCGGCACCCTGGCCAGTATCGCCAATGGTATCTGTGATGATCTCATCGATCGCGCTGCCGACGTGGTGCTCAAAGAGCGGCGCAAACTCATCCTGGTGGTGCGTGAGACCCCCTTCTCTGAGATCCATCTGGAAAACATGCTGCGCCTCAGTCGCATGGGCGCCATCATCCTGCCACCTAGCCCTGGCTTCTATCACTTGCCTCAGACCATCGAAGATCTGGTGGATTTCGTGGTGGCCCGCATCTTGGACCATTTGGGAATTCCCCATCAATTGAGTGAGCGGTGGGGGGAGTAAAACGAAGCTGTCTATTGTGACGAAGTGACCGGTAGGCGTAATAGCCAAAGATCGTAGATAACCTGATGTAACCGCCAGCTCTGACCATCGTTTACTAGCATCAGTTCCCGTTCATGATCCCCCGCAGGGCGGCTGTAGAGCTGTGCTGATTGGGCATCAAATAAGGGCGGCAGGTTCTGATTGGCCACATCCGGGGAAAGGAGCTTGAGTAGATCAGGTGCGGTGAGTGGCGGCAGGGAATGCCAGCCCTGGGCGGAAAGTGTGGTGGGGTCTACGGGCTGTCCCGGACTGTTTTCAATCAAATCTCGGGATTGCCAATTCAGTCCCAATCCTAGTGCCAGGATGGGCATTAATAAAAACCCTGCGCTGAGTGCATAGCGCAAGGCTGCCTTGGCGATCCACAGGCGCAAGAGTTTGAATAGGCCGAAAAAGATCGCTGCTAAAAGTACGACTCCGATCGCCAGCCGCAGGCTGACGCCACTGGCCTGATCCATGGAAGCCCCAAACACCATGCCGGGCAATAGGTAGGCCGGTGCCCAGAGGAGGGCGGAGAGAACATTGGCGATCAAAAAGTGGCTAGGCCTCATGCGCAGCAGGCCCGCCACCAGAGGGACGATGGCCCGTAACGGGCCGAAGAAGCGTCCAAAGGCAACGCTCATGCCGCCGTGACGGCGAATGAATGCTTCAGCCTGTTGAAGCTGATTCGGGTGGAGATTAAACCAACCCAGGTGGGCAAAACGCTTTTCGTAATGGTGGCCTAGCCAGAAGCTGAGGTTGTCGCCGGCCACGGCGCCGGCCATGGCCCAGGCGCAGCTGGTCCAGAAATTCAGCACGCCCTCGCCGATGAGTGCGCCGATACCGAACAGCACCACCACCCCGGGCACTAGCACCCCTACGATGGCCAGGGATTCGCCCATGGCAACCACAAAGATCACCACACCCGCCCAGACGGAATGTTGGCCGACCCAACTGACCCATTGTTCCAGATAGGTGGTCACTGGCTAGAGAAAATCAGTTTTCGATGGCGATTTCGTGGAAGGCCTCACCTGCGGCCTCGATGGTTGCCTCGATATCCGCATCGGTATGGGCAGCGGAGAGGAAGCCCGCTTCGTAGGCCGAGGGTGCCAGATAGACGCCGCGCCGTAGCATGGCGTGGTAGAAGGCCCGGAATCGATCCAGGTTGCAAGCAGTGGCGCCGGCAAAGTCGGTGACCTGGGAGGCTTGGGTGAAGAAGAGGCCGAACATACCGCCCACATGGTTTTCGGCCAGCGGGATGCCCGCCTCCTGCGCCTTTTTCAGCAGGCCTTCAGTAAGCTGTTCGGTCTTGGCGATCAGGGTCTCGAAGAAGCCGGGCAGGCTGATGAGTCCCAGGGTTCGCAGCCCGGCAGCCATGGCGACGGGGTTGCCGGAGAGGGTGCCCGCTTGATAGATCGGGCCGAGGGGGGCGATGCGCTCCATGATCTCGCGCTTGCCACCAAAGGCGCCAACCGGCATACCACCACCGACAACCTTACCCAGGGTGGTGAGGTCAGGTTCGATGCCATAGAGACCTTGGGCGCCTTCCAGGTGAACGCGAAAACCGGTCATGACCTCGTCGAAAATGAGTACGGCACCGTAGTGGGTGCAGAGTTCGCGCAAGGTTTCCAGGAAGCCCGGCAGCGGCGGAATGCAGTTCATATTGCCAGCCACGGGCTCAACGATGATGGCGGCGATTTGGTCGCCAACTTGGTCGAAGAGTTGGCGTACCCGGTCGGCATCGTTATAGGGCAGAGTGAGGGTGTGAGCGGCCAGAGCAGCAGGGACGCCGGGCGAGCTGGGTTCTCCCAGGGTCAGGGCACCAGAACCGGCTTTGACCAGCAGGCTGTCGGCGTGGCCATGGTAACAGCCCTCGAATTTGAGGATCTTGTCGCGCCCAGTATAGCCACGGGCCAGGCGGATGGCAGACATGGTGGCTTCAGTGCCGGAGCTGACCATGCGCACCAGATCCATGCTGGGTACCAATTCGCACAGCTTGTCCGCCATGCGGGTTTCCATCTCGGTGGGGGCACCGAAGGAGAGCCCCTGCTGGGCGGCCTGAGTCACGGCGTTGATGACCTCTGGATGGGCGTGACCCAGCACCATGGGGCCCCAGGAGCCCACATAGTCGATATAGCGACAACCATCGGTATCGAACAGATAGGGGCCTTTCGCCCGCTGGATGAAGAGGGGGTCTCCACCCACGCCTTTGAAGGCACGAACGGGGGAGTTGACGCCACCAGGGATGTGGCGTTGGGCGTCTTGAAAAAGGTCCTGAGAGCGGGTCATGGGGCTGTGTTCCTAAAAAGTCTCTGAAAGCGATCGCAGGCGGTGGCGATATCCCTCTGACCGAACACCCCCTGGATGACGGCGAGCATGTCGGCTCCAGCCTGAATCAGCAAGCTGCCATTCTCGGGGGTAATGCCGCCGATGGCAACCAGGGGCAGATGCCAGCGCTGTCTGGCCTGACGCAGCAGATCAGGGTCGGCAAGGGCGGCTTCGGGTTTGGTTTGAGAGGGGAAAAAACGGCCAAACGCGAGGTAGTTTGCCCCCTGTTTGACAGCGGCTTCTGCCCGCTCCAGTTGGTTGTAGCAGGAGACACCGATGATGGCTGTTTTGCCCAGGCGGTGGCGGGCTTGGCTGAGATCCCCGTCATTTTCACCCAGATGGACGCCATCGGCATTTACCTCGGCGGCCAGCTCGATATCGTCATTGATGAAGAAGAGGGCATCATGGGCGCGGCAGAGCTGGGCCAGGGCCGTGGCTTCTGTAAGTCGTCGTGCCTGATCTTGGGTTTTATCCCGATATTGGAGAACAGGAGTGCCATGGTCGAGGGCGAGTGCCACTTGGCTCAGGAGAGCATCGCCCTGCTGCCCATCGGTGATGGCGTAGAGGCCCTGAAGAGAGTCGATCATGGATTGGCGAAATGGCGAAGTGGAAAGGCCTGGTGTCGACCAATTTGCCGGGCATTCAGCAGGGTCTGCCAGGTAAAGGACTGGGCCTGCTCAACGGCCATAGGCAGTGGGATACCTTTGGCCAAGAGAGCAGCGCAGGCGCTGGCCAAAGTACAGCCACTTCCATGATAACCCAGGGGTAATCGTGGCCAGGCCCAGTCGGCCACCAGTCCGTTGGCGTTAAAAAGGCGGTTGATGACCTCGTTGCCCGTGTCATGTCCGCCGGTAATGAGTACGGAAGCGCAGCCCATATCACAGAGACTTTGAGCGCAATCCTCAGCAGTTAGTTGCCCGCTCAGTGCCTGGGCTTCCGGCAGATTGGGGGTAAGAAGCCAGGTTCGTGGCAATAGCCTTTGGCAAAGAATACTGGTGAGGCCGTTATTTGCCAGTTTGGCACCGCCACCGGCAGTCAGGACGGGGTCCAGAACCAAGGGGGGCAGGTCTTTCTTTTTGGCCAGCCACTTAGCTATGGAGCTGGAACCCAACAGACCCACCTTACAGATTTGAAAATCAATGTCTGCTCTTAAGGTGGTCCACTGTGCCTCCAGCCATTCAGGGTCTAAAGGCTGATACTGGTAGACGTTGCCGCTGTCCTGCACGGTGAGGCAGCTGATTAACGCCAGTACTCGTATACCAAACTCCGTGCCAGTTTCTATATCTGCTTGAATGCCGGCACCGCCACAGGGATCATGACCAGACAGGGCGAGCATCACAGGTGATTCACTGGGATTATTCGCTGGGATGGAATAGGGCTGAAGAAAACTCATTGAAATATCGGGGGCTGTCAAGCAGATAATTTTGTCTACACTTCAAGGTAGTGTCATCAGTCTACGAGGTTGAGATATGGACACTGAAACTCAGGATATCTTAGTCATCGCGCGTAGTTATTGCCATCTGATTGAGCATTGCGATCAGGATAATGAGGTTTGGTTGGCTCGTATAGCGGCCATATTGCCACAGCTGCATGCAGCCTTTTTTCGTGCATCTGCAGGTGCCAAAATGGACTGGGATGATGGGGCGGAAGAGGAATCGGATCTGGAGGATCGTTTTGCGCTCTATGTCCAACTCAAGGCCCTGTTGGGTGAAAACGATCCTTATTGGCTGGAATATGATGGTGGCAGTGATTTGCAATCCATGACTGGCAGTCTGGCGGATGATCTTACAGATATCTACTGCGAACTCAAACAGGGACTGGATAACCTGAAACAGTCATCACAACCTTCACCTCGGCGTGTGCTACGGGGTTGGCGCCGGGGCTATCGGATGCATTGGGGACAACATCTGCTGGATGCGGAGCGTCACCTCTATTCGCTTGAGGTTGCGGGACGCCTATGAATAGTTGCTTGGGTTTGACCTCTTCTGGCTCCCCGCCTATGATGCGTTATTCCTGACTATTTAAGAGAGGTATTTTCCATGTCCCAGGCAGCAACCTTGACCGAGAGTGATCTTAGCCTAACGCAGGGAGCGGCAGCAAAATTTGCCGAACTCATGGGCCAGGTGGAGGAGAATATTACCGGCGTTCGGGTTTTCGCTACCCCTGGTGGCTGTAGTGGTGTCAGTTTCGGCATGAATTTTACCGACCAGGTGGATGGCGAACGCGATGGCGTTTTACAGTGCGAGGGTTTTCAAGTGGTGGTAGATCATGGCACTTTGGTGTATTTGCGAGGTGTAGAGATTGATTTTGTTGATAATGGAGATGGCAATGCCAGCTTTGTTTTCAATAACCTGCCAGCACAGCAGGGCGGCGGATGCAGTAGCTGTGGTTCATCCCAGGGAGGCGGCTGTAGCTGATTTTCGCTTTGATGAGATGAGCGTGAAAAGGGGCGTTGGCCCCTTTTTTTTTAGTCGTGACGCTCAGGAATTGGCGCGTTATTGTCGAGCCATTGGTCAATGGCGGCTATGGCATCGGACATCAGCTTTTTAAATTCAGCGCCCTCAACCGAAGTGTCGATCCAGTGAAAATCGAACAGGTGTACGGGATCTCCTTCATCCCCTGGCTCAATATAGAGCTGCTTATCCTTGGGTTTGGGGGTGGGGGGGCCAAAACACCAGCGGGCTGTAAATTGTGGCGTCTGTAAATGAGTCAGATAAAGTGGGCAATCTTTTTTTGAACGGGCATCCTGTCCGACCAGCCATTTCGGCATACGCAAGTCGTTTTTTTTTGCCATGTCTTATACCGGCTTGAACACCACAAGGTATACCTCTGCTACCAGAATTAACAGCGGAAGCTCGTTGAACCAGCGGAACCAGGTATGGGAGTGCGGATTTTCCTCATTGCGGAATCCTTGCATTAGCCTGTAACACCAAAAATGAAATAGTACCAACAACAAGGCCAAAGAGGTCTTGATATGCAGCCAGGGCTGACTCCAATCAAAATATTGGGTGGCCAGGGTGATGCCTAATACCAGAGTGAGCACTGCCCACGGGGTAATGAACCAAAACAGTTTCCTCTCCATGATGGAAAGCCGCTCCCGAGTGGCAGGGTCCTGACTCATGGCATGGTGGACGAACAGGCGGGGAAGGTAAAAGAGACCCGCGTACCAGGAGACCAGAAAGACAATGTGAAAGGTTTTAAGCCAGAGCATGGGGCAGTGAATCCTTACTTGTTGCTGTCATTATAAAGGCGTTTCAGGCTTTCCTGCCTATTCGTTGAAGCGGGCTGAGGAGGTGGTTCGGTGCCCTGTCTGCCAAACCAGTTGCCCAGTCGCCGAGAAAAATTGCGCAGGTTGCGCCAGAGCTTGGGCAGAAGCCAAGCCACCAATAGGACAAAGAGCGCTAATAACGACAGAAAGAGCCATGGGTTGTAGATAGCCGCCCACAGTCCTGCGAAGACAGCAATATCTTCCAGAATGGAGGCCCCCCAGTTGCTGAAAGGCTCGGGCGAACTGTTGATCATGAGTCTGGTGCCAGCTTTGGTGAAATGACTGCCTGCCGCCAGGGTGCCGCCAATAAGTAATGCAGCGAGTTCTGCTGCAGGGCCAACATCCAGCCCCTGGGCGGTGCCAGCGGCTAGGATGGCACCAGCTGGGATGCGGATAAAGGTATGGATGGCGTCCCAACCGCTGTCCACGCCAGGCGTTTTGTCGGCAAAGAACTCTATCAGATACATAAAGCCTGCCGCTGCCAATACCAGGGGGTCAGAGAGGATCTCCAGCCCCTGTGGCAGGGTGATATGACCGGTAGCTCCCAATAGGCCGAGAGTGAAAACGGTGGCGTAGAGGTTAATGCCAGAGGCCCAGGCGGCGCCGAGGGTCACGGATAGGGTTTCGATCGTGTCCATACTGTTCCCATAAAATGCGTCAATGGGGTTTGACAGTCTAATCATCATACCATGATGCCTGGTTTTGCTATGATGTACTGCTTTGCGAACAATAGGTTTTCGGCATGATTCGTGTGGGTTTGGTTGGCGGTACCGGCTATACCGGAGTGGAGCTTTTGCGCTTGCTAGCAGGGCATCCCGAGGCCGATTTGGCAGTCATTACTTCGCGTTCGGAAGCGGGTACGCCGGTAAGTACCCTGTTTCCCAATCTGCGAGGTCATGTGGACCTGGCTTTTTCTGAGCCGGATGCGAGCCGATTATCAGACTGTGATCTGGTCTTTTTTGCCACACCCAATGGCACGGCCATGACCATGGTTGAAGAATTGTTGGATGCGGGTACCAAAGTAATTGATCTGGCGGCAGATTTTCGTTTGAAAGATCCAGCGCTTTGGGCGCAATGGTATGGCATGCCTCACGCCTGCCCCCACCTGCTGGGTGAGGCCGTTTACGGGCTGCCCGAAATCAATCGAGAGCAGATTGCTGGCGCCCGTTTGGTGGCCAATCCGGGCTGTTATCCCACTGCGGTGACCTTGGGGTTTCTGCCTTTGATTGAGCAGGGGGTGGTCGATCCCCAATGCCTGATCGCTGATACCAAGTCTGGAGTCAGTGGTGCTGGCCGTAAGGCCAGCGTCGGCACCTTGATGGGGGAATGCGGTGAGAGTTTTAAGGCCTATGCTGTGGCTGGACACCGCCACTTGCCAGAGATCCGTCAAACTTTGTCACAAGTGATTGGTTCTACTCCAGGGTTGACCTTTGTGCCCCACCTGCTGCCTATGATTCGTGGTATTCACGCTACCCTTTATGCGCAAATGAATGCCGAGCTGGATGACATCCAACAGGTGTTTGAATCTCGCTATGCTTCAGAGCCCTTTGTCGATGTGTTGCCCGCCGGGTCTCATCCTGAAACCCGTAGTGTGCGTGGGGCAAACGACTGCCGTTTGGCGGTTCACCGGCCTATGGATGGAGATATTCTGGTGGTGTTATCGGTGATCGATAATCTGGTTAAAGGTGCTGCGGGCCAGGCTGTTCAGAACATGAATTTGATGTTTGGGTTTGATGAGTGTGCGGGGCTTGGGGGGATTGGACTATTGCCATGAGGTCGCCCCCGTTACACCGTAGACCTCAGCGGGCGGAGCGGCCAGAACGATTTGTAACCCCGCAGATCGTTCCGCGCCGGTCACGGTCCTATTATCCTCTCCTGTTTCTGCCGGTGGTGATGTTGTGGCTGTTTTCGACATGGATGGCATACGATTATGGTGGTGAACAGGCGGGTTTTGACCGAAGCAAGGCAGGTGAGCAGCTGTCTGCGCTCCGCAGCCAGATACGGACTCAAAACCGGGAAAAAGAGCAATGGTTGCGCACGCTGACCCGGCAAGAGACTGACCTTAAGGTGTTCAAAAGTGCGGAAGTGGCGCTTCGGGGTGAGCTAAAATCCGCTCAGCAGCAGCTT
This sequence comes from Sedimenticolaceae bacterium, assembly GCA_050292235.1. Taxonomy (GTDB): domain Bacteria; phylum Pseudomonadota; class Gammaproteobacteria; order Chromatiales; family Chromatiaceae; genus JBNKLG01. The sequence goes on from JBNKLG010000036.1 coordinate 20,242, forward strand.
GTTGAGCAAGAGAAAAAACTGGTGTTTCTGCGAGCTGTGGCATCGGGAAAGCTGAAAAAATCCCTGCTGACCATCAGTAATCTCGAGGTGTTTGTCTTGCCCGAGAAAGGCGGTTATCAGCTGAGTCTGGCGGTCGGCCAGGCGATGGCAGCCAAACCCAAAATCCAGGGAAATATGGTCATTCATCTGCTGGCAGTGGATGCTTCAGGCGAGTCACGGGCGATCCCGATCGCACAATTGGTGGAAGGCGAACCCGATTTGGGGATGAGCTTTCAGAATGTGCAAAAATTCGAATTTCGATTTCGTTTGCCTCAGGGAATCAAGCCCGTACAGTGGGAGGTGCGACTACAGCCCTCGACAGAAAATGTGGCTGGGTTAAAAGAGCGTTTTGATTGGAAATTGGCCAGACAAGGCTAAAGGAATCTAAAATGAAGAGTATTGTTCAGCGTTTAGGCCGCTGGGAGAGTGTCATGTTTGGAATGAAAAAGTCAAAAACCGGCAAATTGCCGCAAATTGGTACTGTTGTTGGTCGGGGTACCGATGTCAGTGGTGATGTTCGCTTTGAGGGCGGGATGCACATTGACGGCAAGGTGAGCGGCAACGTGTCATCACCTGAGGGCGAGCACACCTTGATTCTGAGTGAAGTGGGCATGATTGAGGGCGAAGTAAGGGTGCCTACCGTTGTCATCAATGGTGAGGTTCATGGTGATGTTTATGCCCACCATGTGGAGTTGGCGGCTAATGCCAGTATTCATGGCACCGTCTATTACCATTATCTGGAAATGATGATGGGTTCGGTGGTAAATGGCCAATTGGTGAAGGTTGACCAGAATGCATCCAGCTCTTCTGCACCCCCAAATAGGGTTAAGCAGACCCAGATCCATCCGGAATCTGTGGTGAGGCGCTTTCAACGGGAGGGCTCTGCACCCAGTGAGGCGACACCAGCAGAAGTGGCTCAGCGGGAATCCCTGAAAAAATAACAGGGATGTCTCTGTGATCGAGGCCGCATAATCGTCTGACTTCTGTTTTGTTTTTAAAGGTTGTAGATTTATGTCCAGTGAGATGGCTGAAGAGGCTCCAGTGGTTTTCACCTCAGCGGCTGCCGGAAAGGTGGCTCGCTTGATCGAGGAGGAGGGTAACCCCAACCTCATGCTGCGACTCTATATTCAGGGTGGTGGCTGTTCTGGGTTTCAGTATGGCTTTAACTTTGAGGAAAAGATGACCGAAGGGGATACCGAGGTGGTGACCGACGGCGTAAAGCTCCTGATCGATTCGATGAGTATGCAATATCTCATGGGGGCTGAGGTTGATTATACCGAGGGCCTGCAGGGAGCCCAATTCGTTATCCGAAATCCCAATGCCACCACAACCTGTGGTTGTGGCTCTTCTTTCTCTGCTTGAGGACTTGAAATTTCGTTGCCCGGGGTTTCTTCTGCGGTAAAAAAACAGTGTTTCCCTAGTTGGTGCTGATGACCTGGGATCGCTTGTTACTGCCTGTCCCTTGCTGAAGGGCAATACGAGTGTTGTTCATCAAAGTTAGCTGAGCCAGAAGTTTTTTTGCATTGGCCTTGAAATGTTTCATGTCTCGGCTCGGTATGCCAGATCTTGGCATTTCTGTAATGGACAGGGGGTTTTTCTGCACGCCAGCAATGCGGATTTCGTAATGCAGATGTGGCCCGGTTGCCCAGCCGGTTTTCCCTACATAACCAATCAATTCGCCTTGGCGTACCTTTTTACCAACCTTGTTGCCTTTAGCAAACCGGGATAAATGGCCGTAGACCGTTGAGTAGTCATTGGCGTGTTTGATGAAAATGACGTTACCGTATCCACCTTTCCAGCCATTGAAGACGATGGTGCCATCACCTGCAGCTTTGACTGGTGTACCCATAGGAGCGGCGTAGTCAATCCCTTTGTGTGGACGTACTCGCTTGGTAATGGGGTGTAGGCGCTTTGGGTTAAAGCGCGAACTGATACGGGTGAAGTCAACCGGTGTTTTGATAAAGGATTTGCGCATACTTTTGCCATCGGGCGTGTAATAGGCACTGGTTCCGTCTTTGTGCTCGTATCGAATGGCTTGGTAACGCTGATTTTGGGTAACAAACTCCGCAGCAATGATGTCGCCAGTTTTATAGCGCTTGCCGTCATATTCTTGCGTTTCGTAGATCAGGCTGTATTGATCGCCAGGGCGGATGCTACGGACAAAATCAATGTCCCAGCGGAAGATCTGTGTCAGCTCCATGATCAGTCTGTCAGAAAGGCCTTCATTTTGGCCATCGACAAAGACAGAGTTCTTAATGACGACGCTGGTTCGCCTTCTAACCGTCTCCAGTTCCTTGCTTTCTTGGCGAAATTTAAAGCTGTCACCTGCTGGTGTGATGATGACGGTTTCCAGGCTACTTTTGATCCAGTGCAACTCTCTCATTTTGCCGTCTGCACTCAGGCGTACCTTGAAAGTTTGACCTGGTCTGATGTGGGTAAGATCGTGTTCTTTCGGTGCACTGTCTTGGATGCGAATCAAAAGGCTCTGGCCGAGTTCTAGCCCACTGAAGATAGAAGATAGTGAGTCGCCGGGAATCACCTTGTGTTTTACCCAGCGCGGTCCGGTTGGCTTTGGTGGCTGTACGACGACCGGTGGGCTAGCCGAATTGGTGTCACTGATGTCAAGGCTTGGCGTTAGCTCCGAACTCGTTGAATAAGTTGGGTTCGGCTCTGGAATGGCCGCGGGAAAAGCTGCCTGCTGATCAGCTGGGTCTGGGATGTTTGATGTGCTGCTATTGGCAGTTTCTGGCGTTGGCTGAGGCTCTGCGGGAGAAAAATCTATAAAGAAGTAAGCACCCAGGACAAGTGCCAATACCACCAGGATGACGCCCATATAGGGGAGTAATCGAGACGGCTTGTGATCGGCATAGCCTGGAATGGGATGCGTGTAGACTTTTTGGTTAGATTTTGCGAAGTCAAACATCGTCTTTCGCTGGTATCCGCATGATTTTCGACCAAATTACTTATCATAATAGGAATCCATGTCCTTTATGACAAGCGCTTAATGCTAGCCCGCTATTGTCCGCAAAGCGCGGATTAATGCAACTTTTCACTTAATTTTTTTCACGAATCCAAGTAGATTTGGCCGTTGTTTTGTCTCATTTTGGAGCCCGTTCATGACTTCGGCCATAGCCCCGGTACAAGAAGCGCTTGCCTTGATCAGGCGTGGTGCTGAAGAAATTTTGCTTGAAGAAACGTTAGAGAAAAAGCTGGCTGAAGGGCGTCCCCTGCGGATTAAGGCGGGGTTTGACCCTACAGCGCCAGATCTCCACCTGGGGCATACCGTCCTCATTAACAAGCTGCGGCAGTTTCAGGTGCTTGGTCATGATGTGCAGTTTTTGATCGGGGATTTCACGGCCATGATTGGTGATCCCACGGGCAAAAGTGCGACTCGGCCACCCTTGAGTCGTGAGCAAATACTAGAGAACGCCAAAACCTATGAGCGCCAAATTTTCAAGATTCTGGATCCTGAGCGCACGACCATCGTCTTTAACTCCTCATGGATGTCCGAGATGAGTGCGGCTGATCTTATTCAGTTGGCAGCCAGGCATACCGTAGCGCGTATGTTGGAGCGGGATGATTTCAGTAAGCGTTACAGTGGTGGTCAGGCTATTGCCATCCATGAATTTCTTTACCCACTGGTTCAAGGTTATGATTCGGTAGCGCTTAAAGCAGATGTTGAGCTCGGAGGGACGGATCAGAAGTTTAATCTTCTGGTAGGTCGCGAACTGCAGCGCCAATATGGTCAGGAGCAGCAAGTAATCCTGACTATGCCTATCCTGGAGGGATTGGATGGGGTGCAAAAGATGTCCAAATCCCTGGGTAATTACATCGGCATTGCGGACTCTGCGGAGGAGATGTTTGGCAAGCTCATGTCCATCTCTGACGATCTCATGTGGCGCTATTTTGAGCTGTTGAGTTTCCGTCCCATGGCGGAAATCGATAGGCTTAGACTCGCCATCGAAGGGGGTGGGAATCCCCGGGACGTCAAATTCGAACTTTGTCATGAGTTGGTGTCTCGTTTTCACTCCTCTGAGGCCGCTGAGGCAGCGCAGGTTGCATTTATTGAGCGATTCAGTAAAAACCAAATCCCTACAGAAATGCCTGAAGTGACTTTGGCTGTTTCTGAAGAGGGGGTGCGTGTCGCCAATCTGCTTAAAGAGGCCGGTTTGACGGGTACCACCTCAGAATCCATGCGGATGATTCAGCAACGTGCCGTGAAACTGGATGGTCAGTTGATTGAAGATAAGTTCCTGGTCGTGGCTGCAGGGGAAACGCTGGTTTGCCAGGTCGGCAAGAGACGGTTTGCTCGGGTTACTCTTGTCTCTGTTTGACAGGCCATTTCACAGATTCGTCACATTTCTCTTGCAATCTTTGTTCTGGTGCCTATAATGCGCTGCTTCCTGGCCGGGTCAGTTGGATTGATTGGATTGACTGGTGGGGACTTAGGGATTTGGAGTTGACAGATTGGTAGTAGCTGTTACAATTTCGCTTCTCACTTCTGCGGAATTATTTGGGTTTCGTGGAGAGCTCTTTAAAAATAGATCAGGTAATTTGTGTGGGTGCACCGAATGGTTTTGGCAAAAAGCTATTCGGATGACACTTGTTAATTACTAACAAGGTAATTCCGAGCAAGGATTGGTTGCCATAAGC
>JBNKLG010000037.1:0-24710 GCA_050292235.1 Sedimenticolaceae bacterium
AAAGGTGTGGCCGATCCAAAGCGCCTTGACGGCAAACCTGAATACAGCCTCTATCTCCAACAGAACGGCGCCGGTGATGAATTTCGGACCAACCGCGAAATCGTGCGGAAATTCTTTACCGGCCAGGGTCTCCTGAGGCCAGAACAGCTTGCGGGGATGCAAAAGGAGATCACCCGGTTGCTATGGCCTTCCGAAGAGCGGGCCATGACACTCAACAAGGCCTACCGGGCAATCGTCAAACAACAAAGTTTCATTCTGGGGAGAGATGCCACCGTGACCCCGCCAGACAATGTACACAAAAAACTGGACCGGGCACAAACAACCGGTATTTCGGAACCGGTGGTGGCTGAGAAGTTGTTGTGAACGATGCCAACACCATCATGTGGGAAGCTTCACGGCTTCCGTTCAGAGCTGTCATTTTCCACGCCCTATGGCAGCACCTCCCTGTGCTGTGGGCAATGCCAAAAAAACCTAAATCTGCCTCATCTTAATATTCAGCGTCTGAATCCGATAGCCAATCTGTCTTGGGGTCATGCCCAGCAGCCGGGCAGCTTTGGCCTGAACCCAGCCCGCCTGTTCCAGGGCTGCGATGACGCGATCGCGTTCGTCCAGTTCGGGGTCATCGAAGTCAACTTTGCTGCTGGAGCCACTATTACCACCAGCCAGACTCACACTGGGGTTGACGGAGGTGTCGATACCAGTGAGGTGGATGGCCTGGCGGTTGATATGGCCCTCTTCGCTCATGACGGCGGCACGCTCCAGGCAGTTTTCCAGTTCGCGCACGTTGCCGGGCCAGTCATAGCGCATCAGTTGGCTGAGGGCACCGTCGTCGATATCCAGGGGACGACCCTGGTTTTTGCCGATCTTTGCGACCAGAAAACGGGCCAGCTCCGGAATGTCCTCCGCCCGTTCGCGCAGGGGCGGGGTGTTGATGGGCATGACGTTCAGGCGGTAGTAGAGATCTTCGCGAAAGCGGTTTTCCTGTACTTCTGTCTCCAGATTTTTATTGGTGGCGGCAACCACGCGCACATCGACCTTATGGGTTTTGGCACCACCGACCCGTTCGAACTCGCCCTCTTGCAGCACGCGCAACAGCTTGGCCTGGAAGGCGGCAGTGATTTCGCCGATTTCGTCCAGAAAGATGGTGCCACCGTCGGCCTGTTCGAAGCGACCTTTGCGCTGCGCCACGGCACCGGTGAAGGCGCCCTTTTCATGACCAAAGAGTTCCGACTCCAGCAGGTTGTCGGGCAGGGCCGCGCAGTTGAGTTTGACGAAAGGACCGTTGGCGCGAGGTGAGTTGTAGTGGATAGCGTTGGCAATCAGCTCTTTACCCGTGCCGGATTCGCCGCGAATCAGAACGGTGGTGTTCCATTTGGCCACCTGGCGGATCTGGTCAAAGATGAGGCGCATGGAGCGGGCATGGCCGACCATGTTGGAGAAGCCGTGTTCACCGCGCATCTTGCGCCGCAGGGAGTCGCGCTCGGTTTTGAGAGCCTGGGTATCGTCCTCGACCTTGCGCGCCAGGCGCACGCTCTGGCCCACCAGGTTGGCCACCATTTGCAGCAGGTGTTCGTAGCTGTCCAGGGCACCGACTTCAGCCATGGGCTGTACCGCCAGCACCCCGGCAATCTCTTTGCCAATGGGGATGGGCACACCGATGAAGGGTAGCTCCAGGTTGTAGAGACCGAGGCGGTCGAGAAAGAGATCTTCGTCCAGCAGGCGCGGGATGATCTGGGATTCTCCCCGTTCCAGGATGGTGCCGACGATGCCTTCGCCCGAGCGATAGCGCACGGATTTGATCGGCTCGGAGTTCTCGTCGTGCAGGGCAGCCACCAGCAGGTCGCCGCTTTTGGCGTCGATAAGGCAGATCATGCCCAGGTCCATGTTGCCGACTTCGTGTAAGACCTTGAGCACCTCGCTCAGGGTCTCTCGAAAATCCAGAGATTGGCTCAAGACCCGGCTGACCCGGTAGAGGGTCTCCAGTTGCATGGCCATCACGGCTTCGTAGGTGATTGGTGTCATAGCGTTATCTTTAATTAGGCAATGTCGTTATCCCGGCCCTTGACCGGAAGACGGATCAACAGGCGGCAGCCGCCCAAGTATTCAGGATCGATCTCAATGCTGCCCCTGTGGCTGATAGCCACTTCCTGGGCCATGGTCAGCCCCATGCCGGAGTGACCGCGGGGATGAGCCCAGCCGCAGAAGAAGGGTTCGAAGATCTTCAATCGATAGGCCGAAGGCACCCCAGGGCCGTTATCGGTCAGTTCCAGCACCAACTCGCGCTCATCCAGTTGCATATCGAAGCTGATCAGCCGATGGTTGCCGCCCCCCTCGCGCAGGGCCTCAATGGCGTTGTCGATCAGATACTTGAACATGCCGCGCAGGGCATTGGGCCGGCCGGTCATGGCCGGGATAGCCGGAAGTGGGCGCCAATCGACCACGACCCCGCTGGCCAGCAGGCTCTCCTGGGAGAGGGTGATCACCTCGTGCAGGATCTCGTTGAGATGAATGAGGGCCGATGGCTCGTAGGTGGGGCTTGGCAGCGCATCGCTCAGGGTATCGATGGCCTCGTCACCGCTCTCGATGGCCTGGTGCAGGGCCGCGCTCAGGCGTTTCTCGTCGCCACCGGGTACAGCCAGGGCGGCGCGGATGACATTGAGGGGGGCCTGGAGTTTGAACAGGGCGGCAGAGATGGACTCGCGCATGCTCTGCACCATCTGCTGCTCAACCATGCCAGCCCGGATCAGGTTCATCCGTGCCTCAGTCTCCCGTTTGCGGGTCCGGGTCACTTCATTGGCCACCAACAGCAGGCAGCAGCGCATCTCACCATCGGACTGAAAATAGTGGCTGGCGGCCTGATCCAGCTCGGCCACCCGCACGCCGGAACAGGAGAACCAGCGGGCGGGACGATTACCCGGTGGATCGAGCCGCACCTCCAGATTATCGAACCCCTGGTCGGCCTGACAGAGGCTGTCCAGTTCGAAATCCAGTTGCTCCTTGAGGGCGTCCAACAGCAGTTGGGCCGGTTCCTGGCCCTTGAAATCCCCCAGCAGCGCCTTGTAGGCGTGGTTGTCCATGAGAATTTTTTGATTGGCATCCAGCAGCGCAATCACCATGGGCACCGCATCCAGAGTGGCCTCGGTCAGCTCCCGCTGGTATTTGAGCCGCTGTTGCAGGGCGTGCATCTCGCTGATATCGCGGTGCATGCCCAGGTAGTGGGTGATGTCCTCGGCACCATCCAGCACAGGAGCGATGCTGAGTTCGGCCAGATATTCGCTTTTGTCGCGCCGATGGTTGACCAGAGTGCCGCGCCAGACCCGCTTTTGGCTGATGCTCGACCAGAGATCCTGATAAACCGTATCGGGCGTGGAGTGGCTGGAAAGGATGGATTCGTTCTCGCCAATCACCCGTTGGCGCTCGTAGCCGGTCAGGGTCTCGAAGGACTTGTTGACATAGAGGATGCCAGCCTTGGGATCGGTGATGGAGATGGCCACCGGAGCCTGTTCCACCGCCTCCATGAAGAGTCTCGGTGGCAAATCCACCGAACCCAGCATCTGGAACATCTCGATCACCTCCGCCGGGGTATCCTGGGGTGGAGATTCTAAAAAACGATGGATGGCGCTCGCCATCTCCGCCTGGGGGTCCTGTTTGAGGCTGGGCTCGGTTTTTTTCAATGGGGTATCCTCATTGCTATCTTAGCCACGAAAGCAATTTCCAAGCCACCGGTTGAAACAGAGAGATCGGCAGGCACCCAAGCCAGACTCATTATTCTTTACTCCAGAATTTGTCAGACATCCAACAAGCTACAGCCTAGCCGTTTGTTGCATCCATGACAAAGGAGAAATCTCACACCGCCCATATCCCCAGAGAACGTCAGGGAAATTGTTCTTTGAAGTCACGCACCTAGCCGAGCGCATCAGGTTCGACAGATTCCAGCATAGAAATTGGCACGTTTTCTGAGATAGGAGGGCCATGGAATCCTTACTCATCATCCTCTCCACCGCCCTGGTGAACAACGTGGTCCTGGTCAAGTTTCTTGGCCTCTGCCCCTTCATGGGTGTCTCCAACAAGCTGGACTCAGCGGTGGGCATGGGGCTGGCGACCACCTTTGTGCTGACCCTGGCCGCCTTCGCCAGCTGGTTGCTGGAGCACTTTGTCCTCATGCCCCTGAATCTGGGCTTTCTGCGCATCCTCACCTTCATCCTGGTGATTGCGGTGGTGGTGCAGTTTACCGAGATGGTGATTCGCAAGACCTCCCCTGCCCTCTATCAGGTGCTGGGAATCTTTCTGCCCCTGATCACCACCAACTGCGCGGTACTGGGGGTGGCCCTGCTCAATGTGCAGCAGGAGAACAGCCTGATCGAGAGCCTGCTCTATGGCTTTGGCTCCGCCCTGGGCTTCACCCTGGTATTGGTGATCTTTGCCGGTATGCGCGAACGCCTGGCCCTGGCCAATGTCCCTTCCGCTTTCAGCGGCGGCCCCATCGCCTTTGTGGCGGCAGGGCTGTTGGCCCTGGCCTTCATGGGCTTTGCCGGACTGACCACCTGAGGAGACAGAAACCAAGATGATCGAAGCCATCCTCATTATCGCCCTGCTCGGCACCGCCATGGGACTGGTGCTGGGCATCGCCGCCACCAAACTGGCGGTCGAGGGCAATCCCCTGCAAGAGGAGATCGAGGGGCTGCTGCCCGGCTCCCAATGCGGCCAATGCGGCTATCCTGGCTGCGGCCCGGCAGCAGCGGCCATGGCATCGGGCGAGGCCCCGGTCACTCTCTGCCCCCCCGGTGGCAAGGCGCTGGCCGAGATCCTGGCGGAAAAACTGGGGGTCAGCATAGACCTCTCTGACATGGAGGAGAAGGCGCCTAGAATCGCCTTTGTGAATGAAAACCTCTGCATCGGCTGCACCAAATGTTTCAAGCGCTGCCCCACCGATGCCGTCATCGGCGGCCCGAAACAGATCCATGCGGTCATTGCCGATGCCTGCACCGGTTGTGAAAAGTGCTTCGATGTCTGTCCCACCGAATGTATTGAGATGCGCGAGATCAAACCGACCCTGCAAACCTGGTACTGGCCGCAACCGGCCCAGGTGGCCCTATGAGCGCATTGATCAAACTCTTTAAGATCCGTGGTGGCATCCACCCGGAGGATCGCAAATCTCTCTCCATCGACTGCCCCATCGAGACCCTGCCGATGCCGCCTCTGCTGCACATCCCGGTGCAGCAGCACATCGGCGCCCCGGCAGAGCCCCTGGTTCAGCGTGGCGATCTGGTGAAGAAGGGCCAACTGCTGGCCCGCAGTCAGGGCATGATCTCCGCTCCGGTTCACGCTCCCACCTCGGGTGTGATCAAAGGACTGGGTGGTTATCCGGCCCATCACCCCTCCGGGCTCTCGGTCAGAACCATCACCCTGCAACCCGATGGCGAGGACGCCTGGATCGAGGGGCTGGCTCCCATGGCAGAGGGCGAGATCACCCCGGATAGCATCGCCCAGCGCGTCGGCGAATGCGGCATCGTCGGCATGGGCGGGGCCACCTTCCCCTCGGCGGTCAAACTCAACCTGCGTAACCGTTACTCGCTGAACACCCTGGTCATCAACGGGGCCGAGTGCGAACCCTACCTCACCTGCGACGATCGACTGATGCGCGAGCAACCTGCCGAGATGATCGATGGCATTCGTCTCATGGCCCAGGCTCTGGGGGTCGAACGCATTCTGATCGGCATCGAGAACAACAAGCCCGAGGCCCAGAAGGCCCTGGCCGAGGCCGCCGCCAACTGGGATCAGATCCAGGTGGTCGGCCTGCCCATGCGCTATCCCATGGGGTCGGAAAAACATCTGGTGCAGACCTTGACCGGCCAGGAGACCCCGGCCCGCGGCCTCACCGCCGATATCGGCGTGGTGGTGCATAACGTCGCTACCGCCCTGGCGGTGCATGATGCCGTGCGTCATGGCCATCCCTTGACCTCTCGGGTCGTCACCGTCAGCGGTGGTGCCATCAGCAAACCCGCCAACCTGCGGGTTCTGGTCGGTACGCCCCTCTCTGCGCTGGTGGACCACTGTGGTGGTTTCAGCCAGGAACCGACCAAGCTGGTCAGCGGCGGCCCCATGATGGGACAGCCCCTGCCCAACACCAAGGTGCCGGTCATCAAGGGCAGCAGTGGCCTCTTGGCCCTGACCGCCGAGGAGGTACAGGCTGGCCCCGAGATGCCCTGTATCCGCTGTGCCAGTTGTGTCCAGGCCTGCCCCTGTGGCCTGGTGCCGCTGGAGATGTCGGCCCAGATTCGGGCGGGCAATCTGGATAACTCGGTCAAGATCGGGCTCATGGACTGCATCGCCTGTGGCTCCTGCGCCTATGTCTGTCCAGCCCATATCCCCCTGGTGCAGTTCTTTAATTATGCCAAGGGCGAACTGGCCTCGCGCCAGCGGGCGCAACACAAACAGGGCGAGACCAAACGTCTGGCCGAGGCCCGTACCGAACGCATGGAGGCAATCAAGAAGGCCAAACGCGAGGCCATGGCCAAGCGCAAACAGGAGATGGCCGAGAAGAAACAGAAAGAGGCGGAAGCCAAAGCCGCCGAGGTGGACGCATGAACAGACCGCCCCTGATCGCCGGGCCCTTTGCCCACGCCAACACCAGCATCAGCCGCACCATGGGGCTGGTGTTGCTGGCCCTGGTGCCCGCTACCCTCTACAGCTTCTATCTGTTTGGCTGGCCGGGGATTCATCTCTTTATCATCACTGTGGGTGCCGCCCTGATCCTGGAGGCGCTGGCCCTGCGCCTCTCCGGCAAGCCCGTCACCCCCTATCTGATGGACGGCTCCGCCCTGCTCAGCGGCTGGCTGCTGGCCATGACCCTGCCCCCCTGGGCACCCTGGTGGATCGGCGTGGTCGGTGCCTTCCTCGCCATCATCATCGGCAAGCAGGTGTTTGGTGGCCTCGGTCAGAACCTGTTCAACCCCGCCATGGTGGCGCGGGTCGCCCTGCTGATCTCCTTCCCCCTGGAGATGACCAGCTTCACCACGCCAGCCCCCCTGCTCTCCAGTCAGGCACCGAGCTGGTGGGAAGGGCTACAGATCACCCTGGGGCTGGCTGCTCCTATGGATGCCCTGAGCGGCGCTACGCCTCTGGGTCATATCAAGACCGAACTGGGTCAGGGGCTGGATCTGAGCCACGCCCTCTCCAGCCAGCCAGATCTGTTACACCTGGGGCTGGGCCAGATGGGCGGCAGCCTGGGCGAGACCTCGGCGCTCTTCATCCTGCTGGGCGGTCTATTCCTGCTCTATAAAAGGATCATCAGCTGGCACATCCCTGTCTCCATGTTGCTGACCCTGGGTCTGATGGCGGGCATCTTCCATCTGATCGATCCCGAGCACTACCTCGGCCCCCTGGTGCACCTGACCTCGGGCGCGGCCATCCTGGGTGCCTTCTTCATCGCCACCGATCTGGTCACCTCCCCCACCTCGCCCCAAGGGCAGATCGTCTTTGGCGCGGGCTGCGGGCTGCTGGTCTATGTGATTCGCACCTGGGCGGGCTATCCCGAGGGCGTGGCCTTTGCGGTCATGTTCATGAACGCCTGCACCCCCCTCATCGACCACTATCTGAAACCCCGGATCTATGGCCGCAACCGCAAGGGCTCGCCCCTGAACGTCGACAAAGAGGGGGAGGCCAGCGCATGACCACGCCCACGGAACCGGCCTATCGCAAACGGGTTGGCTATCAGGCTGCCCTGCTGGGGGGCTTTGCCACCATGGCCGCCGCCCTGCTGGTGGGGGGCAACATCGCCACCCAGGATGCCATCGCCGAACGCCAGCGGGAGGATCTGCTCGCCTCGCTGAGTCAGGTGATTCCCAGCGATCGCTACGACAACGACCTGGTGGCCAAGCCACTGGAGATCAAAGACGATCAGGGCAAGAGTACGATCATCTACCGCGGCACCAAAGGCTCGCAAGTCAGTGCTCTGGCCTGGGAAATCGTCGGTCAGGGCTATGCCGGTGATATCCGTCTGCTCATCGGCATGGACGAGAGCGGCAAGATCAGCGGGGTTCGCGTCCTGGCCCATGCCGAAACACCGGGGCTGGGGGACAAGATCGAGCTGGCCAAAAGCGACTGGATTCTGGGCTTCAACGGCCTGTCGCTGGGCAAGCCCCCGGCGGAGAAATGGGCGGTGAAAAAGGATGGCGGTCAGTTCGACGCCTTTTCCGGCGCCACCATCACCCCCAGAGGGGTAGTCAAGGCCATCAAAAGCGGGCTGAATTTTTATGCCGAGCACAAGACCCAGTTGCTGGATCCGCCAACACTCATCACCGAGGAGACCAAATAGTGTCCATCGATTTCAAAGGCATCAGCAAGGACGGTCTCTGGCACAACAACATCGTCTTTGCCCAGGCCCTGGCCCTCTGCCCTCTGCTGGCCGTGACCAGCACCGCCACTAATGGCCTGGGCATGGGGTTGGCCACCACGGTGGTTTTGGCCAGCTCCGGGTTGTTCATTTCCCTGTTTCGGGGTCTCATCACCCCACAGGTGCGTATTCCGGTGTTCGTGCTCATCATCGCCGTACTGGTCACCCTGGTGGATCTGGCCATGAACGCCTGGCTGCATGGTCTGCACAAGGTTCTGGGGCTGTTTATTCCCCTGATCGTCACCAACTGCGCCATCCTCGGCCGGGCGGAGTCCTTCGCCTCGCGCAACCAGATCCTGCCTGCCATCTTCGACGGCCTCATGATGGGGCTGGGTTTTACCCTGTCGCTGGTGATCCTGGGGCTGGTGCGGGAGTTGCTGGGTAGCGGCACCCTGTTCGCCAATGCCGCCCTGTTGCTGGGCGATTGGGCCTCGTTCATGGAGCTGAAGATCATCCCCGAATACCGTGGCTTCCTGCTGGCCATCCTGCCACCGGGAGGCTTCATTTTGCTGGGCTTTCTGATGGCGGGCAAACGCCTGCTCGATCGCGCCCAGGCCCGCAAGGCCGCCGCCCTACCTGCCGAGACCAGTGCCGAGGTAGCTTTATGAACGTCGGAGTCGCCTACGCCAACAAACTCAAACAGGTCTGGCTCAAACTGGAGGTGCCGGACGGTGCCAGCGTGCAAGAGGCCATTGAGCATTCCGGCATCCTCAAACAGTTCCCGGAGATCGATCTGGAGGAACAGAAGGTGGGCATCTTCGGCAAGGTGACCAAGCTCAGCACCACCGTCAAAGAGGGGGATCGGGTCGAGATCTACCGGCCAATTACGGCAGATCCAGAGTTGGTTGAGCGCAGGGATATGGAAGAGGACTGAAAAAAACCCCTGGGGCCAGAGCGGAACCCCAGGGGAAAGCTGCCAATCAAGCAGTTATGCGGCAACCATTTGTCCTACGTCCTTGTGGTTTGCCTCTTTGTGGGCGACCTCTCTCTTTTGCACCTCATTCCAGGCGATTGCTTTGCGATCCACTTCCTGATGAATGGGTTCTCCAGATATCTTGAACTGACCCACCAGTCTGAATAGGCCGTCGCCCAGTTGCGCCAGCATCTCGCTGGAGACGGCGGTCTGTTCTGCACCAGCGGCCGTGCTGCCCGTGGCCTGGGAGATGCGGGTGATATTCTGGGCGATCTGCTCAGTCACCACCGCCTGTTCTTCGCTGGCACTGGCGATCTGAGTGGTCATGCCCATGAGTTTCCCCATCGCCTCTTCGATGCTGAGGAAGGCATTTTGGGTCTGCTCTGACAGCTGGGCCGTTTCATCGATATCCGTGCTATTTTGTTTCAGCAGTTCAACCGTTTCTGTACTGCGTTCCTGCAGAGACTCGACGATGGTGCGGATCTCTTCGGTAGACTCCTGGGTTTTCATCGCCAGGTTACGCACTTCACTGGCTACCACCGCAAAGCCGCGACCATATTCTCCGGCCCGGGCAGCCTCAATGGCGGCGTTCAGGGCCAGTAGATTAGTCTGTTCGGCCACACCCCGGATCACATCCAGTACGGAGCCCACGCTGTCGCTATCCTTCTGTAATGCCTCGATCACCCGATGGGACTCTTGCACACGGTCTGCAAGATGGCGAACTGCGGCGGCACTCTTGAGAACAATGGCTTTGCCATTTTCCACCTGACCTTCCGCAAAGTTGGCTGAATCAGCAGTGGCCTGGGTACTCTCGGCTACCTGCTTGACGCTGACGGTCATCTGATCGATGGCGGTGGCCACCTGTTGCACATCCTCTTGCTGAGCTGCCACGTTATTACGCGTATCCAGCGTTACTGCCGACAGCTCTTCCGAACTGGTGGTCAATTCAGCGGTCGAGCCGTTGATCTCTTGCATGATGCCATCGATCTTTTCGACAAAGTGGTTGAAGGCACCGGCCAGTTGACCCAATTCATCCTTGGCGCTGGCATCCAGGCGCACGGTGAGGTCACCGGAGCCGCTGGAGATGTCCTTCATGGAAGCCACGATACGTTCCAGAGGGCAGATGATGGCCCGGCTGAAGACCCAGCCCAAGACACCACTGAGGAGCGTCAGAACCGCGGCGGTGCCGCCAATCAGAAGCATCGTCTCATGGTGCATCTCGTGGGCCGAGGCAAAGGCTTCGGCCTCATCGATTTCCGCCAGGATGGCCCAGTGGCGACCATTGATCTCCAGCGGTTTGTAGGCCGACAGCACGGGCACGCCGCGGTAGTCATCAAAGATTTCGAAACCGGTTACCCCATCCATGGCTTTTTTTGCGCCGGAAGAGGTAACGGTCTGCAAACCGATCACTGTCTGCTTGTCTTGGATGGCCTTGAGGGTAGTGTCATCGATACCAGCTGTCTTCAGAGCCGCCACAAAATCCTTGGGGGCTTCCATCCAAAAGCGGCTTTGGCTGCGCATCTTGTAATCAGGACCCACCAGATAGGTTTCGCCACTCTCACCCATCCCCTCCTCTTTCCAACGGCCATGACTGGTCATGACAGCGTTGATCTTATCGATGGGCAACTGAAAGGCGATCACGCCAATGCGCTTGCCGTGGTCAAATACCGGCGCAGCCATGAAAGCGGCAGGATCCTGATAGGAGGGCAGATAGGGTGAGAAGTCTGTCATATAGGTTTTACCTTCACCTGCAGCCATGGCACCGCGATAGGCATCTGCCAAGCCAGAATCTGCATAGGGACCGTTTTTGAGAGAGGTGGCAAAGTCCAGCTCTTTGAACACGGAATAGACCACTTCGCCGGTATTGGCATCGATAAGGAAGATATCGTAATAACCAAACCGCTCCTGCAGTGTCTTGAAGCTCTTGTGATATTCGGCATGCAATCGGGAGTAGGCAGAGTCATCAGCACTCTTTTCCATCCGATCTTTCTCACCCACCAGGTTGGGGTTCTTCAGGATATAGCGATATTGCAGAGGAACAGCGGAGTCATTCAGCTTGGCATAAATACCAGCCACATCAGCCCGCTCCCCGGCGTTGTGTTTGGCATACTCCGGACCAAAGATATTGGTGTAATACTCCTTCACTGCCTCTTTTTCCTGGGCCACATTGGCGCCAACATCCTGGGCCATGGCCTGGAAAGCGGAAGTCAGTTGCGTGATGGCATCTATCGTTGAACGATCTTCCGAATAGGCAATCGCCTGATCTTTGATCATCGCAAAATAGTCACTGATCTGGGTTGCCCGACTCTCGCGCAGCAGGATCAGTTTGGCCTGGCCTTCGGCATGCAGTGCCTCTTCCGCCTTATTGAGCGCATTCCAGCCAATCAGGGAACTGGCTATAACAGCGGGCACCAGTGCCAGAACAATGCTGCCTACCCTGAGTTTTGTCTTAATCTTCATCGTCGTTGTACCTGTATTCATGTCTGAAAAGGAAGTGTTGTGAATTAGCCATCTCTGTTGATGTCATCTCCTTGCGCTTTCATGCCTCCTCCTTTTCAGGAGTTGATGAACTGTTATGTCAATCATTCAATGCTGCAATCTGCGAATCACTCAGGCATAAACCTCAGGTTTTCACCGCCAGGATCCAGACCAAAGCCTTCAATGTATTCAAAATGATGTGCCGGTTGGTCGGGCTTTCAGCGGAATAGAGCGACATGAGTTCCCGCATCTCTTTTGGAAACGCCATACAGACCGGGTCGTCGGTCACATGTTGTTCGTCCATCCAGCCATGCCGATGCTGGGCATAGGATTCGCAGCGCCTGGCCATGACATCGTCAATAAGAAAACAGGAAGTATCCAGGTACTCCTGAACCCTTCTCACAGACAACCCCATTGCCTTGGCCAATGGCGCCAGCTCACCGTTCGATTGATCCACCAGACGAGAGAAATTCTGATGACGAATGGCCTGAAGATCCCGATCTGAAGAGCGAATCGGCCCCAAACCGAACATGAGCCAGCAGGGCGATGTTTCTGTGGCATTGGCGATCTTCAACACATCATCCGGCCCCGGTGTTGAGACCCCAGCCTCGTAGTTCCCCAGCCGCGATGCCTTCCAGTCAGGAATGCGATGCAACAGCGAAGCCTGGGTGTCACATTTCGCCATGTGCCTTGCCAACTTGATGCGACCAGGAATTTTCTCTTTTTCGTTCATGATCCATAGCCTAGTTCAGGCGCCCCAAATTTACAAGTTTCTTGTAAATTTATTGTATATCTTGATTATATGATTTTCTAATATTCCTTTGAAAAGGCAGGCAAACCGTTCATGACAAGACCTAACAAATTGATTGAAAAAAACGAATTTCTGGGTTATTCAGCCGATATCGGCAGATTTAACGAGGGGAGGATTCGGCAACAGAAGTGGTTAAGCGAACCATAAAGCCAACCGGTGTAGCTGGCAGCATAGCGCCTTTATTCGGAAGGATAAGCGGAATGGAGTTTATCGTGGATTGTTTAAGGATGGCGTATCGTCTACCAGGGCCTGCCAGCCCAGGGCAGCAGCCATGGCCTTGACGGTCTCCAGGATCACGCGGCGGTTGTTGGTGTTTTCGTCAGAGTAGATCATCATCAGCTCGCGCATGTCCTCGGGAAAGGCCATACACATAGGATCGTCGGCAATATGCTGCTCATCCATCCAGCCCATTTTGCGCTGGGTAAAACTTTCGCAGGCCCTGGCCATATCGTCTTCGATCAATTGAAAGGGGTTTTCCAGATAGTTCTGAAGCTGTTTCCTGCTGATTTTCAAAGTCTTGGCCAACAGGGTCTGGGATTCCTCCATCTGCTCCACCAGACGAATGAGGTTCTGGTGGCGAATGGCCTGAAGGTCGCGGGAAGAGGGTCGGATTGGCCCAAGGCCAAACATCAGCCAGCAGGGTGAGGTTTCGGTGGCTTGGGCAATCTTCAGAATATCGTCTGGCCCTGGGGTAGAGACACCAGCCTCGTAGTTGCCCAGGCGTGAGGGTTTCCATTCAGGAATACGCTTCAACAGCGCGGCCTGGGTCTCCAGACCTGCCATGCGCCGCGCCTGTTTGATGCGGCCGGGGATATGTTCGCTGACACTCATGGGGAGTTAGCCTAATGAAATCCCTTCAATATTTCAAGAAACTTGAAAAACCCATTGACAACCTTGAGCACAGCCCTATAATGCGCCCCATGATGAACTCAACCACACACATATCCCTTCTCTTCTGCCCGGCGGCCCAAACGGCTGTGGACAGCATCGAGGAGAACATGATCTAAGGCCCCGCGTCTTCATTGCCACGGGGTCAATAACCCCGTGGGCCTGGAAAAAACCCGGTCGACGGATTGTCGCCCGGGTTTTTTTATGCCATTCACAGGTGCCCGGGCGAAATAAAAAGGAGAATCGCCATGGCCATTCAACACACCTTCAACAAGGGCCGAGTACCGGTCCACGTCTGGACCCAGGATATCGAATCCAGCGCCATCGACCAGTTGGTGAATGTCTCGCGACTGGAGATCGTGCATCCCCATGTGGCGGCCATGCCCGATGTCCATGCCGGTATCGGTGCCACCGTCGGTTCGGTGATCCCGACCCGCAGCGCCATCATTCCGGCGGCAGTGGGCGTGGATATCGGTTGCGGTATGAACGCCATTCGGCTGTCGCTGAAGGCGGAGCAGTTACCCGATTCGCTGCATCGGTTGCGCAATCGGCTGGAAGCCGCCATCCCGGTGGGGTTCGATCAGCATAAAAAGGATCCGGTGAAACGCTCCACCATCACGCCGCTGGCCAAGGGTCTGGAGGTGATCGAGGATCGCCACCCTGCCATTGTCCGCATGCAGAAGAAGCGTCCTTACCACACCTGGGTGCGCCAGCTGGCCACCCTGGGGGGCGGCAACCACTTCATCGAGCTGTGTCTGGATGAGGCGGATGCGGTCTGGGTGATGCTGCACTCGGGCAGCCGGGGCATCGGCAACATCATCGGCCGCTATTTCATCTCCCTGGCACAGAAGGAGATGGCAGAGCAGCTGGGCAATCTGCCCCATAAGGATCTGGCCTACTTCAGTGAAGGATCGCGCCATTTCGATGACTATGTGGCGGCGGTCTACTGGGCGCAGGACTACGCCATGAGCAACCGCCGGGAGATGATGCGCATCATCCTGGAGGCGCTGCAAAAAGATCTGCCGCGGTTTGAGGTGAGCAAGGAGGCGATCAACTGCCACCACAACTATGTGGCGCAGGAACGGCACTTTGGCGCGGATGTCTATGTCACGCGCAAGGGTGCCATCCGGGCGGGCGAAGGCGAGCTGGGGATCATCCCCGGCTCCATGGGGGCTCGCTCCTATATCGTTCGCGGCAAGGGTAATGCGGACTCTTTCTGCTCCTGCTCCCACGGGGCCGGACGCCGCATGTCCCGCAGTGCAGCCAAGCGGCGCTTCAATGCCGACGACCTGGAGCAGCAGACCCAGGGGATCGAGTGCCGCAAGGACAAGGGGGTGATCGATGAGATCCCCGGTGCCTACAAGGACATCGACCAGGTCATGGCCAACCAGTCAGACCTGGTCGAAGTGGTGCACACCCTGAAACAGGTGCTCTGCATCAAGGGATAGGGACAAGATGCTCAGGGATGAGCGCGATTTTGGCCACTTGCTTCGGCAAGGGCCACACCAGTTCGAAGATGACCTGAATCGTCTCAGCGGTACGGTTTCCAACAGCCGTCCGGTGCGGCCCAGCCCTGCTGGGAACGTATACCGAGAGATCCAGGACTTCGAAGCCGGAGAGTTAGCTCAGTTGGGAGAGCAACGAAATCATCATTCGTCTGTCGGAGGTTCGACTCCTCCACTCTTGCACTTCGGTAAAGGCCAAAAGCCTGGGGTTCGAATCCCCATTTAGCAGTACCCGTTGGGTGAGCCCAGCAAGACAGAGCATCGTCTTGCAGCGCCATTCCGGCCCGAATGATGGCTACAAAGCGCGACCAGCCAGCAGCCCATTTGAGATGACATGAGCGGAGCTCAATCCGATGCAGGAGGCATCACCATCGAGAATCCGCTGTTGGCCCGTCAAGCCCAGTACCCTCATCCGCCGGATTGGCGTGGGCGAGCCCGGCATCAAACTGCGCCGTTCACAAAACGGAAACCACTCACAAATAAGGAGAAGACAATGTTCGCTTACAAGCGTGTCGTTATCGGTGACCACGAACGTGGTCTGCACATGAAGAACAAGCGGTTCCAGGGCATTCTGGGACCGGGCGTCCACCGCTATTGGGATTGGTTGAATCGGCAGAAGGTCGAGGTGTTCGACACCACCGAGGCCGAGTTCACCCACCCCCAGCGGGATGCCCTGTTCAAGGCCCACGAGGCCGTCATGACTGAGCAGTTGCAGAAGATCGAGCTGAGCGCTCATCAGGTGGGTCTGGTCTATAAGAATGGCCGACTGAGTGGCGTTCTGCCCCCAGAGAGCCGCGTGGCCTACTGGCTTGAGCCGGTAGAGGTGCGGGTCGAGATCCTGGATATCGCCGAAGATTACCGTCTGCCCCAGAAACTGGCCATGCAGCTGGTTCACGGCAGCATCGGCAGCGATCTGGGCCGGGCGGCAGCCAACCTGCTCCGCTTCGCCCTGGTGGCCGAGCGTCATGTTGGCCTGCTGTTTGTCGATGGCGTGCTGGTCACTACCTTGCAGCCCGGTCTGCACGCCTTCTGGCGCTTCAACCGCGACATCAAGGTGGAGCAGGTGGACAGCCGGGTTCAGGCTATGGAGGTTCAGGGCCAGGAGATCCTGACCAAGGACAAGGTCAGCCTGCGAATCAACCTGTCGGCCAACTACCGGGTGACGGATCCGGTGATGGCGGTGACCGAGCTGGGCAACTTCAGCGATCACCTTTATCGGGCCTTGCAGTTCGGTCTGCGCCAGGCCATCGGTGCCCGTAGCCTGGACATCCTGCTGGCCAACAAGGACGACCTGGATCAGGAGATCCTGCGTTCTGTTTCCACCCAGGTTGAGCACTACGGCCTGCGGCTGGATGGCGTTGGGGTCAAGGATCTGATCCTGCCCGGCGACATGAAGGAGATCCTCAACCAGGTGGTCGAGGCCGAGAAAGTGGCCCAGGCCAATGTCATCAAGCGGCGTGAAGAGACGGCGGCCACCCGCTCTCTGCTCAACACGGCGCGACTGATGGAGGAGAACCCGACCCTGCTGCGACTGAAGGAGCTGGAGACCCTGGAAAAGCTGACCGAAAAGGTCGGCAACCTGACCGTCTTCGGCGGCCTGGATGGTCTGATGCAGGAGATGGTTCGCATCCAGGTTCCGGCCAAGGGTCATTAGGCTGGATTCACCACAACCCCGGCCCCGTGATGGGGCCGGATCGATACCAACTCAGGAGAAAAACATGTCTGAACAACCCCATCGACAGAGAAATCCCATCGCCCGCTCACCCCTGCTGCGAAAAGGAGGTATACATGAACGCAAACCCTCCGGACACCGGCAGGATGAGAAAATCGCCTTGCGTGAGGAACTGGACGTATATCTGTTGGAACAGAAAGAGGCCGAAGAGGTTTTTTCAGCCCCGCAGACTATCGTTCCAGTAGAGCCAATAGCAGATACTGACGCTTCAGGTCCAACTGGAGAAAATGCAACACCCAACCTCCGCAGCCCCATAGAGAAGCTCGCAAGGCTGGTTTTCTTTCTTATTCTCCTCCTTCCTTGCCGAAAGCCGTTTGCTCGCTTCACTGCACTCGGCAATACGTCCCCCAAACTGTGAAATCATGGCCAACACTCCTTGGGACTCGATTACCGAAATCGCCCAGAACGAACAAGATCCACCGTTGTGAAGGGCATGATGGGCACAGACGTAGCCTTTTCTCGGTGAAAGATAACGCTGATAGAACCGAATAATCTTGATAGCGATTGCATTCAACATAAAACCCCTTCCTTTTTAATCTTTCAAGCCGGGATACGCCGCCTGCAACCCCTGATAGACCTGATCCTGAAAGCCTTCGCCATTGGCATCCAGACCCGCCAGGATTTCCGCCAGATGCTCGTTGTCCTCCCGCCCCTGCCAGATCTTGATGTAGCTGCCGTCCTTGTAGCCGTGATCCTGACGGAAGAAGTTGAGAACATTCTTGCCCACATAGGTTTTGAACAGTTCGTCAAAACCCAGATCAGCCAACCGCATCAGGCTGGCGAAGGCTGGGATCTGGGCCGAACGGGTTGAGATGGTCTCCATGGCCATTTTTTCGATGGCCTCGCGAAAATCCTCTCCCGGCAAGGGTTGGGACAATCCCGCCAATGCTGCCTCTGCCGCTGCCTCCAGCTCGCCATGCTGCAGGATGAGATCACTGAGCGCAAAGTGCCAGATGTCGATGATCTCCAGATGCACCTGGGCCATGTCCGGCTTCTGGTGTTTCCACCATTTCCAGCCATAGTGGTCGAGCATCTCGGCACATTCGGTCCAGATCGCCCGATACCAGACATAGCCTGCCGAGCGCCAGTCGGGATTGACCTTGGTGTTCATGGCGTCTTGCAGGGTAAGCATGGTGAGAATTTTCTGTTTCATGATGAGGGATTGGCCTGAATGATGTCGTCGACAAGTAGGGTAGCGGTTTCCACAAAGCGGGGACAGCGGGTTCCAAAAACCCCACTCTCACGCGCCTTTTGATAATCTGCTGCCTGGCTCAGGTTCAGCTCCAGCAGGGCCTTGCATTGGTTGCTGCCATGCTGCTCGATGAAGCGCTCCTGCAACTGGCGCGTGGCCAGGTAGGTTCGTTCTTTTGCCTCCCTGTTTTCTGCTGATTCCGGCCCCAGCTCCAGCCCCAACACCAAGGTGGCGCCCGTCAGCGCGCCGCAAGTGCCGCCCATGCGCCCCACGCCACCACCGAGGCCGGAAGCCATACGCATGGCCATGGCCTGACTCAGGCCGTAGCGCTCAGCATAGAGGGACAGCACCGCCTGGGAACAGTTGTAGCCGTTGCAGAATCGTTCGACCGCCATGCCAGTCGGGTTGTCTTTTGTCTCGTTCATGGAGTAATTCTGTCAGGATAATTGCCCATTGTGAATCAGCATTACCCTGAGGCAGGGAAAGGCACACTCAGAAACAACACCACGGGCTCTCTTGCTTTATGGACTTGGGAATCTATACCTCTATGTAAAGGGTCGCTAGCTAACCCCACCTCTTGGCCCGGCAATTTCAGAAAAACAGGCAGGGTTAGGGTTACAAGCCGTCGTCTAATTGGCCAGAGTACCGCGCAAAGTTCATGAACCGACCACAGCCAACAACCAAGCAGGAAGATCAGCAACTGATCGAGCTGACTGTCATCCTCTACTCACAGACCCGAACGGCCATTATCACAAGCTGTATGGCGGCCATCACGGTCCTGGTAGTGGCCTGGATCAGTCTTCCTGACGCACATCCATTCCTGGCAGCCTGGATACTTCTCCTACTGTCCGTGAATCTGATCCGAGACCAGCATATTCAAAGGATTCTGAAAGCCGGCATTCAGCGAGAAAATTGTCAGCGCTCAGGCATCATCGCCGCCCTATGGGCGCTGCTATCCGGGCTCTCTTGGGGGATGCTGACACTTTTATGGGAACCACAACTCAACATTTCGGCACAGCTGATGATATTCATTGTCATGCTTGGCATACCCACCGGTGCTATCTCCACCAATGCCGCCAGATTGAGCACTTTTCTCGCCTTCGTCACCCCTCCGCTGTTGATCCTCTCACTCAAGCTGGTTTTGCAGGGTGATGCCGAATATTTGACGACGGCATGTTTGTTGAACATACATCTTCTTTTCCTCTTTATCACTGCTCGAAGGTATCACAAAGAAATTCGGCAATCCCTACAGCGGCGCCAGGACAACCAAACCCTGGTCAAAGAACTTGAACTCAACCTCTCCCGCCTTGAGGATGAGGTCAGGCACCGGGCAAAAACCGAGGCCGATTTAACCGCATTGACCGCAAATCTGGAACAGAAGGTCCAGGAACGTACCAGTGAGTTGGAGGTACTCTATAAGGTCTCTTCAGCACTCATCAACCCGGAAAAGCCATTGGAGGAGGTATTCCACGAGCTTTTGGAGATCATGGACCGCTCTTCAGCCATCGAGAAAGATTGTGTGACGAACATAGCTTATGAAGGCAAGGTCTATCAGAGCAAAACCTACCCCAATAATGCCGATGGTGAAACCACCCCCATCATCATTGAGGGCGAACAACGCGGCCAGCTGAGTCTGGCCTTTCCTGCGGCAAAGGCCGAAACCCAGTCAGCAGGCTTGCAAAAGCGGGATCTTCTTCATGCCATTGCGGAAAAAATCGAGCAATTCATCGAGCTTCGCCTGGTCAAGGAGCATCGGGAAGAGATGGAGCGGCAGTTGAATCTGGCACATAAGATGGAATCCATTGGCCAATTGGCCGCTGGTATTGCCCACGAGATCAACACCCCGACCCAATTCGTGACCAACAATACGCAATTCCTGAATGAGGCATTCGAGGCCTATGGCCAAGCGCTGGCACAGTACCAAATCCTGATCACAGAGGCGGCTGAACATCCTCTAAACAAAGACCAGATCGAACAACTGAAGGTTCGGCTTGAAGCGTTGGATATCCATTATCTCAACGCTGAGATCCCAGAAGCCATTTCTCAATCACTCGATGGACTTGGAAGAATCGCCAAGATCGTACAGGCGATGAAAGACTTCTCCCATCCGGGTGGCCAGGGCAAGACGGAAAGTGATATCAACCGTGCCATCAACACCAGCATCGACATCTCACGAAACGAATGGAAATATGTGGCCGAATTGACCACCGACCTCGATCCAGATCTGCCCTTGATACCCATCTATCAGAACGAGTTCAACCAAGTCATTCTCAACCTGATCGTGAATGCCGCTCATGCCATTGCGTCTCAGGAATTTTCACAACAAAACCGGGGAGTGATTCATATCAGCACCCAACTCAATGGTGATTTCGTGCTGATCAAGGTCATGGATAACGGCTGTGGCATCCCCAAAGACAACCAATGCCGGATCTTCGATCACTTTTTCACCACCAAGGAGATTGGCAAGGGAACGGGTCAGGGATTGGCAATCGCTTATGCGATCATCGTTGACAAGCATGGGGGCAGCATCGAGGTAGAAAGTGAGTTGAATCAGGGATCCACTTTCATTCTCCAGATACCTGTGCGACCTTGACTAAGCAATTTGCTCCTCACGTCTATACCTTGGCGACCCATACAGTTTCACGTCCGAACAACCGCCACAGAGCTCACACAAAAACCCATTGTATCCCTCAATAAATTGTCATCTGCCTCTGTATTGCCAACAGGCTTGTGCTTTAAGCTGAGGAAAGGGATAAGCAGTTTCAGGCTATGGAAGACTGCTCTGCCCAAGTCCGACCAAAGACAAACCCGGGAGAACGGAAACCATGCCGATTCTGTATCAAGTCGATGCCTTTAGCGACACTGTTTTCAGCGGGAATCCTGCTGCTGTCTGTTTACTGGAGGAGGAGTGCCAGGCTGATTGGATGCAAGCCGTAGCAGCAGAGATGAACCTCTCTGAAACCGCCTTTGTACGCAGGGTTGAACAGGGTTTCGAGCTGCGCTGGTTTACACCCACCGTTGAGGTCAATCTCTGCGGCCACGCTACGCTGGCAAGCGCTCATGTGCTCTGGCAGCAAGGCTGGCTGAACAAAGACGAGGTGGCCCATTTTCATACCCACAGCGGTGAGCTCATGGCCCGTTATCTGCCGAGTGGTGACATCGAACTCGACTTTCCTACGGATCCCACTGCGCCACTGAGCACAGTCAAGCCGCTGGAAGCGATACTCGGCAGCCCGCCCATCGCCCTCTATCATGGACGGGAAGACTGGCTGCTGGAACTGCCCTCGGAGGATGCCGTTCGCAACGCTCATCCAGACCTGACCGCCATCGCTGCCCTACCCACCCGCGGCCTGATCATCACCGCCAGAAGCCAGGCGCCTTTTGATTTTGTCTCCCGTTTTTTTGCACCCGCGGCGGGAGTGAATGAAGATCCCGTCACTGGCTCCGCCCACTGCACGCTGGCTGACTATTGGTCCAAACGCCTGAACAAACAGACCATGAGCGGCTGGCAAGCCTCCGCCCGTGGCGGTCGGGTGAATGTGCGCCTGGACAATAATCGCGTCTATCTGGCAGGTCAGGTCATCACCGTATTCAGAGGAGAATTGTGCAGATGAAGGCTGAGAATTTTGATCTGGACGCTTACTGCCAGCGCATCGGGTTTCAAGGTGAGCCACGTAACGACATCGCTGGCATCAGCGACCTGATGCGTCATCAACTCTTTTCCATACCCTTCGAGAATCTCGATGTGCAGGCTGGAAAGATCATCTCGCTGATACCGGAGGAGATCGTGGACAAGATCATTCAGCGCCGCCGCGGCGGCTACTGTTACGAGTCCAACGGACTTTTTGCCATGGCCCTGGAGGCACTGGGCGTTTCCTATCGCTTCATCGCCTGCCGGCCCATGATTTATCCGACCCTGCGCCCCCGCACCCACATGGCGCTGATCATTGAGATCGAAAGCGAGTCCTGGCTGTGCGACACGAGTTTCGGCGGATACGGTATCCGCGCTCCGATAAAACTCTCCGATACCGACCGGGAGATTTGTCAGGATGACGATTATTTTTTACTGACCAGTCCCGGCGAAGGCGACTATTTGCTCAAGACCCGGAATGAGGGGGCGTGGAGCAACCTCTACGGTTTTGATCTCTGGCCACAACAATGGGTGGATTTTGTCCCGGCCAACTACCTCAACTCCACCCACCCAGAGACCATCTTCGTGCAACACCGACTGGTCGTTCTGCACCATCCGCAGGGCCGCAGCATCCTCTTTGACAACCGGCTGAAGCGCACGCTGAACGGCCAAACGGAGACCCGTGATCTGCCTCCAGAGGAGATCGATGGGGTCTTGTCCGATCTCTTTGGTTTGCGGCTGTAAGGAAGTGCTGAGTAAATCAGCGTTCCCTAGGCCAGATCGGCCCTATCGCCCTTCTCCTGCAGCCAGCTCTTCCGGTCGCCTGATCTTTTCTTGGCCAACAGCATATCCATGAGGCTATGGCTGTCATCACCTTCCTCCAGCGTCAGCCGCACCAGACGCCGGGTATCGGGATGCATGGTGGTTTCGCGCAGTTGCAGAGGATTCATCTCCCCCAGACCTTTGAAGCGCTGAATACCCACCTTGCCCTTAAGCTTTTCGGCCTCGATACGATCCAGCACGCCCTGCTTCTCCGCATCGTCCAGGGCATAGAAAACCCGTTTGCCGACATCGATGCGATAGAGAGGTGGCATGGCCACATGGATATGACCCTCCCGCACCAGTACTGGGAAATGACGCAGAAAGAGGGCACAGAGCAACGTGGCGATGTGCAGGCCATCGGAATCAGCATCGGCCAGGATGCAGATCTTGCCGAAACGTAAGTTACTGAGATCGTCGCTCCCTGGTTCCATGCCAATGGCCACGGCGATGTCATGCACCTCTTGCGATGCCAGCACCTCCAGCGAATCTACCTCCCAGGTGTTGAGGATCTTGCCGCGCAGGGGCATCACCGCCTGAAATTCACGATCCCTGGCCTGCTTGGCTGAGCCACCAGCGGAATCCCCCTCTACCAGAAACAGTTCCGTGCGGGTGAGATCGGCACTACCACAATCGGCCAGCTTGCCCGGTAGCTTGGGACCTTGGGTGATTTTTTTCCGCGCCACTTTGCGCCCGGCCCGAAGGCGATTCTGGGCTGCACCAATGGCCATCTCGGCGATGGCCTCTCCAATCTCGGTGTGCTGGTTGAGCCAGAGGCTGAAGGTATCCTTGACCACACCAGCCACGAAGGCAGCACATTCCCGGGACGAGAGACGCTCTTTGGTCTGGCCGGCAAACTGCGGATCCAGCAGTTTGACCGAGAGCACATAGCTGATATTGCCCCAGACATCCTCGGGACTGAGTTTGACGCCCCGGGGCAAAAGATTGCGAAACTCGCAAAACTCCCGTACTGCTTCGGTCAACCCGGTACGCAATCCGTTAACATGGGTACCACCCTGCACCGTAGGAATGAGGTTCACATAGCTTTCCGCGACCACCTCACCCCCTTCCGGCAGCCAGAGCAAAGCCCAGTCAGCCGCTTCGTGTTCAGCGGTCACCGAACCGGTGAAGGGCTCTTCCGGCAGACAAAGAGATGCCTTGACGGCATCCATCAAATAGTCTCTGAGCCCCTCCTGATAACACCAGTCAAAGGTTTCGCCGCTGTTTTCATCGTGGAAACTGACCTGCAGCCCCGGGCAGAGCACCGCCTTGGCCCGCAAGATATGCAGCAGCTGACGCACTGCAAAATTGGCGGTATCGAAATATTTGGGGTCGGGCCAGAAACGCAACCGGGTACCCGTGTTGGCCTTGCCAACGCTGCCCACCTCTTCCAAGGCAGACACCTGATAGCCATCGGCAAAGGCCATGTTGTATTCCGTGCCTCCACGCTTGATCCAAACCTCCAGATGTTTGGAGAGGGCATTGACCACCGAAACGCCAACCCCGTGCAGGCCACCGGAAAACTGATAGTTATCGCTGTTGAATTTGCCCCCGGCATGGAGTTTGGTAAGGATCACCTCCACCCCTGGTACACCCAACTCGGGATGAAGATCCACCGGCATGCCGCGACCATCGTCGGTCACCTCTATCGAGCCATCTTTGAACAGCACCACCTGGATGCGCTTGGCGTGACCTGCTATGGCCTCATCGACGCTGTTGTCGATGACCTCCTGCGCCAGATGGTTGGGGCGGCTGGTATCGGTGTACATCCCCGGTCTCTTGCGCACCGGATCAAGACCGCTTAATACCTCGATGGCAGAAGCGTTATAACCGCTCATAGGCATGAGTCCTCAGTAAAAGCCCGCAGGGCCGCCACTGCCAGCGCCACCCCGGGAGAAATTGCCACGGCGCGCCTCCTTGATGTGGTCAATGATCTCCCGCGGCAGGCGCGGCAGACCGTAGTTGCAGAGATAGTCTCGACCCAGCTCCTGGCGAAAACTTTTGCCCTGCACCGACTGGTTCGGCATCCAGCGGGCCTCTTTCATGATCGTCAGCCTGCCGCTTTTATCACCGAAGGCGTAAGTTTTGTACTCCTTGGTGGTGCAGTTGATGCCTTCATACATGGCATTCACCGCGCCCAGCCTGCTCTTCAGAGCAACCCAGTAACGCACCACACGATCCTGGCCCACATTCAATGTTTTGGTGTCGATAGAGACCTCGAAGTCATCGTTATCCACCGGTACTTCCAGCATCTCATCCAGATCGGGAAAGGGCGGCACTTCCCCCGCCTGCTCCTTCCAGGGCACATCGCCACTGTCATCGTAGCGAAACTCACCGCTATCCATA
>JBNKLG010000038.1:0-24159 GCA_050292235.1 Sedimenticolaceae bacterium
GAGGCAGGCGTTCAACCCTGACAGAAAACCCCAACCACATTCTTGACTACTCTGTCAATCGTGATAAAGTTATTAGGCTGGATGCCTGAAAAGGTTTTGGTCGTAGCAAATTTTTTCGAGCACAATCATGAAAAAGCTGTTTTCCATCCTAGTATTCGCTGTTTGCCTGCCAGGACTTGCCAGCGCAGCCAGTTTCACCTTTGACAGTAACATCACCCACCACAGTGATGCCATACGCATCGGTTTCACCCTGGATAACGATGCAACCGGGCAGACCAATCTTGCCCTGATTGCGGGCGATTATCTCCTCACCATCACCACCGACAACAACTGGGCAGCAGGTTCCTTATTCTCCGATGGTTTCATCTTCGGCAGCCAAAGCCAAACACCGACTTTTATGGCTGACTGGGCTCTACCAACCAACCATACTGACATGAGCTCGTATTGGCGGGTCAACCTGAACAGCGTAGACAGTGTTGCTGACCCCAACCCCGTGCCCACACCCGCCGCTATTTGGCTATTTGGTTCCGCCCTCTTGGGGCTTGCGGGCTTCCAAGCGCGCACCAGAGTCTAGGTATATAACAAACCCGGCACTCTGGCGGTTTTTTATCCCCAAATCATCAAGTCCATAGAAACAAATAGCAGGGGCTCAGTTGGCGAAACGCTACCCGGAGAGACGCTTCCATTGTACAATCTGGCGCTCGGTCACGAGTCTGGCGAACCACAGCCTTTCTCCAACCAGCTAGGCCAGTGTAGCTCAGTCGGTAGAGCAACTGATTCGTAATCAGTAGGTCAGCGGTTCGATTCCGCTCACTGGCTCCATCCGCAACCAGCCCCGGAACACGGATGGCATAACACTCATGATGCCCGCCCCTTCTTGGTCAGCTTCTCCATAATTTTTGCCGCCAACCTACGGTCATAGATAACCAATGCCGGCTTCTTTTCGGAAGAAGAAGAAAATCCCGATGCCTCCTCACTATCAGAGGCCATACCTAACCTTGAGGGGCAACTCAATCTGTCCTGTTTACGCGAAATACGCCCACCCTCTTCAATCACGTCAGGCACCTCATCAGAGATCTGTTGATGTTGAGGATCGAAGACACCATACTCTTCTTTATCCCGGATAACCTCCTCAACAATATCAAGATCAACCATTGAGGCATCCTGGGAAAAGGCATAGACCAATGCTATATCACAGAGAATATTGATGCGACGTGGCACACCACCACTGGCCTCTGCCACTTTCTGAATCGCCTCTGGGGTAAAAAGTGGCTTATCCGCACCAGCCACCGTCAAACGATGCGAAATATAGTCACCCACTTCAGCAAGCGGCAAAGGCTCAAGATGAAAATCCACCGATACCCGTTGTGCAAACTGTTGCAGCTCCGGACGTCGTAGCAAGGCCTTCAACTCTGGCTGTCCCACCAGGATCATCTGTAACAGTTGATGCTTATCCACATTGATATTGGAGAGCATTCGCAACGCCTCAAGTGCCTGAGGATTCAGGTTTTGGGCCTCATCAATCACCAGCACCGTCCGCCGCCCTTCGGCATATTCGTTGATCAAATATTGCTGAAAGGCATCGTACATCGCTACGGTTGAAGGCAGCTGATAGGGTTGATCAAAGGCCAGCAACACCCACTCCAATAAGTTGGCGATTTCCTGATGCGTGTTACTGATAAGGCCAATACGAATATCGCTCTCGATGCTGTTGAGCATGTGACGAATCAGCGTGGTTTTTCCGGTGCCAATATCCCCGGTGATCACAGAAAATCCCGCCCGATTTTCTACCCCATACTGCAGCATGGAATGGCCCAACCGGTGTCTTTTGCTGACGTAGAGAAACTCAGGATCTGGCTGAATGGTAAATGGCTTTTCTGTCAGATGAAAAAAGGCTTCATACATAAAACTGGCTGCATGGTTGCGTTGATTGGGTAAAGCCAAGCACTACAGCTTGGCCAATTCTGCTTTCGCCTGAGCCAACCAACTGGGATTGTCTTTCGCCAATTCTACAGCTCTTTGTAATTCGATCTTAGCCTCAGGGGTTCTGCCTTCGGCCAGCAAATTCAATCCGAACTGGAAGCGAAAGAGGGCTACCTGAGGCATCTTTTTGGCCGCCATGGCCAAGTGAGGTTCCGCATCACTCCAACGACCCTGGCAATAATATACCCAACCCAGGGTGTTCCTGAAGTGAGGGACTTTGGAATCGGCAAAGCGCACCGAAAGTTCTTGCGCTCTTTGCAAACTCTTCTCGTCTGAGCGATGCTCGGTTAGTAAACTGGCCAGGTTATTGGCCACCACATCGACTTTAGGATTCGTGGCCAGGACCTCTTCGTAAGCAGCGATTGCTCCATCGAAATCTTTTTTAAGTTCCAGCAAAGACGCGTATCTCAAACTGAGAGACAGCTGCCCGGGTATTGCCTGCAATCCTTTATGCAGTATGGCCAGGGCTTTGTCCCCTTGATGGTGCCGTTGGTAAAAGCCTGCCATCGCACCATAGGCATGAGGCAGTTTGGGGCTCATCTCAATCGCCTTGGAGAAAGCCGCTTCCGCCTGGGACAATTCATTTTTCCGATCCAGGATCTCCGCAAGAAGAATCTGTGCCACCAGATGATCGGGGGTGGACTTCACCAAAGATTGAAGAAGATCCCGGGCTTCATCCAACCTCCCGGATTGGACATAAGACTGAACCAGAACCAGCAGTGGTTTCGGGGCATTTGGAGAAGCTTCATGAGCGCGCTTAAATGCCATCAGACTTTTGTCGAGTTCATTCTCCCCCAGCAGCGCAAGACCCAATATCTGCTCTACCAAAACCTCACTTCCACCAATTTTGCGTAAATGCTCCGCAATCTCCTGAGCGGCGGTCCAATCACCTTTGCGCAACTGGATTTGGGCCATGGCCTGCAAAACCAGTTTGTGGTCTGGATTTGAGGCTAAAAACGTCTGTATGGCAGATTCAGCGCCGGCATCATCCTTCTGCTGGTGCAGTAAAGCGGCGTATTCCAACACAAGGTTCCCATTCGCAGGAGCCAGCGCCAAAGCACGCTTGTAATGCTCTTTGGCCAGCTCCGGCGCCCCATTCTGTACATGGGCTTTGGCCAGCAGCAGGAGTGCCTTTGGGGATTTTGGATTGTCCGCCAATACCGTACGCAAATCGGCAATCGCATCATCAACCTTGCCATCCTGCAAACGCAGGGCGGCACGAATCAACAGGGCCTCGGTATTACGTTGGTCCGTGGCCAACACCTCGGCCACCAATGCAGCACCCTTGGACCGATCCCCACTTTTAATCAACATCAAAGCCAATTGGGTTTTGGCCTGTGCTAACGCCGGATTTGCTTGAATGAGCTTTTGCAATACTGCCTTAGCCTTGTCGGGGGCTTTGTGCTGTTGATAGAGCTTTGCTAAGAAAAAGGCCAACTGGTGTTGATCGGGTCTCTCTTCCACATAGCGTTTCAACAAAGACTCTGCCGCATCAAACCCATCACGATTTAACAGAAACTGCACATGAAGTAACGGGGCAGCCACATCACCAGGAAAAGCCGCCACGAGCGCTTTCATGGCATTCTCGGCCTCTACTTTTTTTCCGTGCAACAGATAGAATTTTGCCAATGCAATTCGGAAAGCCTTGATTTTCGGATTCTGCTGGATCAGCCATTGATATTCCGCTTCTACCTCATCTGGCCGATTCTGCTTTTCCAGCAAGGCAATCTTCAACAATCTCAGAGAGAGGTTATTGTTATGCGCAGCCAGCCCCCGGTCCAAATCCTTCAAAGCAGCGTCATACTCTTTTGCGACCATTCGCTCAGAAGCGAGGATCATTAGCGCTTCAGCATTAGCAGGTTCCTTTTCTAGCGCACTATTCGCCGTCTGCACTGCCCCATGGATATCGCCTCGCTTAAAGAGTATGGCCGCACGCAACGCCAAAACATCCGCCCGATCCTTGGCCAGGGTCATCAGGGCATCACTGGTCGCCATGGCCTTATCCAGCTGCTTGGCCGCCAACAGAACACGACCAATGCGGATCTGGGCATCGACATGTTTGGGATCGATATCCACTACCTTATTGAGATAGCCAAAAGAGGCCTTTAAATCGCCCTCTTGCTCTTTGATCAGTGCCAATCCATACCACGCTGGGGCTTGGGTTTTATCGAGCTGTATGGCATTTTGAAATTCCAACGCTGCCTTGGCATATTCCTTTTTCTCAAGCCAGGTCTGACCGTTCTTGATGAATTCAGCGGCCTTCTCCTCTGGTGAAGAACAGGCAGAAAGCCCTAAGATCAAAAACAGGACGACCAGTAGCTGGGCAGGCAATTTCATAACGAATCCTCAATCAATCTGGAACAAAGGTCGGCAACAGGGGATCCAGGGCAGCCTTGAACGCCCGCAGCCGAGCTTCGGCATTTTCCGGTGTTTCATCCTGATAGACCTGTGTCGTTAAACGCACCAGGGCAACATCGGTACGATGGGCATTGAGCGCGCCAAGAAAATTATTCCACTTCATCAGATACTCATTGGCAACAGCCTTTCCACGCTGTTTGTACCAGTAATAGACCAGCTGCTGGGCACGCTGCTTTTTAATCAACACCCGGTTTACCTGCGCATCACCTAATGAGACCTCTTCCAGACTCACAATCTCCCACCCCCCGCCGGGCATACAGAGCTTTGGGGAATGAGGCACTCTACCCTTACGCTGGGAAGCATAATAGGCAGAGTAGAAATTCACTTCTCGATGCTGCGCGTCCAGATAATCCGCAATGACGTAATCAGACAGCTGCAAAAAATCAGCGACACCACTCTCCAGGCTGCCTCTTACACCTGTCCATGAACCCATTTGCATCGGAAAACGATTGAACTCCGTTCTTGGAGGAAACTCATCCCGCTGATCCCGCAACGGCGCGATAAATGCCAGAGCCAGAACCAAAAGTGCTGTAATGGTAATCAGAGGCAGATGCACCCACTCAGCCGGTCGCATCGCTGTCCCCATGACAGGGCCATCATCCGCCAAACCAAAAACGGCAGACCAGGAACGTGCTCGACGCTCCGAAATCGACAATATCCACATTAACAAAAAGAGCACGAAAAAGCTGGCAAGAAAAATGACCCAGCCCTCAAAATCGTGCATAAAGCCTTCCGCAGCGCTAATGCCCGAGTGATCAACCATCACGCCAACAGCACCCACCCGAAAGCCATTCATCAAAACAGAGATAGGAATGGAGGCAAAAAATATCAACGCCCGCTTCCACCAGCTTACCTTAAAGAGATAGGCACAAATAAAGGCCAGCCCCATCAAAGGATAGAGATAACGTAACCCACTACAGGCCTCGATTACCTGAAGCTTATACCCCCCCAGATCAATCACATTGCCTTCCAGATAGACCGGGATATGAAACAGACGAATAAAACCGACCCCTAGCTGGGAGGAAAACAGCTGCAATTTAGAAGTTAAAGTCGCCTCAAATACCGGCGGCAGTGGGAAAGAGAACGCCAATAGCACAATGGGAATAGCGATGGTCCAGGTACGACGAATACCCAAAATAGCCAGGGATACGCCATAGAGGACACCCACCAGGGAAAACCGCAGCAAAAAACCCACATCTGCCACACGACCCACAAAATAGAGCAGAAGTGCCAATAGAACAATCACGACCCCAAACCAGGTCGGTGCTGGATTCCCCTGAAAAACCCGTGACCGCAATTGCCAAATAAAATAGCCGGTGAGAAAAGGTATCAAGAGGCCATGACCATACTCATCACTGGACAACCAGGTCTCGACCAGGGCTGCACCCACATCCCAGTACATCCCCACCAGAGAGCCCAACACCAAAAGCAGCAGCAAATAGCCAGTACGATCACTTTTTAGGGACTGGAGTTTCATTTTCTCTATAACACCGAATCAATCACTAAGCGAACCAAGGTCTCAACTTTACTCTAACGCCTTTCACCTCATCCCTACGCCGGACTCAGTGCGAAGACTCATCTTTTTCCCACTCATACTGACTCAAATTTGTGAATCTTTTGCGGGCCAACCATCTGATTAGCAAAGTCACAGACACATACGCCACCAAAGCGGGCCAATCTTTTGGACGTGCCATCAATCGGTAAAGCCCACCGGCATAATCCTTCTCCTCGTTTCCCGCCAGCTGAGGAAAACGTGCCCGCAACTCCATCACGCCCAATCGACTACGGGTTTTGATCTTGAGCAACCACTTCAAATTGGCAGGGGCCCTAACCTGCGCCACAGCCCCCTCAACCCGCCCCCGCTCCTCTTCTCGAAACTGAGCCCGAACAAAACCATCATCCGAGATCAAATCGGGAAAAGCATCAAAGCGTCTCCGCCCCTTTTCGGTCAGCATATAGGCACCAGCACCCATCATGCCGCTTTGACAATAGGGTAGAGACAACCAAATGCGATAGTAAGCCCGAACCAGCAAAGTGGAACCGGAGAAATCCATGATGGGCACCGGTGATGCCGCCATAAAGCGGGCATCGGACATCGCCACTTTCATGCAAGTCCATGCATTCTCCATCAATCGAACATCGGCATCCAAATAGAGTCGGGGAAAAGTCGTGGCCGCCCCATCCCCCAGATTGAGGGCATGTGTTTTTGAAGCCACCGGGGTCTCCAGAACCTTGACAATACCGCCAAATCCACGAGCAACCTCCGCAGTACCATCTTCGCATCCATTACAGACGACCAACACCTCATCGTTTGGCTCAATCTGGCCCAATAATGCAGACAAAGTTTCACCGATCACCCGCGCTTCATTACGGGCAGGAATAATGATGGAAGCCATGCCTCTCCAAAAATACAAAAAAGAGAAAAAAGAACACCGTGAAAGCAAAATTCATGGGCATCCTCTACCTTAGACGCCCACCAGTCAAGATACCCACCGACATTAAGCCAACCTGATCCAGGTTAATCCCAATGGCCTGAGTTAACCCATCAGCTGGAAAATTTTGAACCGTTCATCAATTGAGATAGATATTGACATTCACTCCCCCTGTCGCATCGCAGAAGGCACTAAACACCGTCATTTCATTCATTTCGATGAAATAGAGATCATCCATTTTTTGATACCTGCCTTTTTCAATAGCATTTTTAATTGCACCAACGCATAGGCATTGAGGGCAAAAAACATCCACACAACGAACCGTCGTCCCATCAATATCTCTGACAATAAAGCTTAATTCAAGTCAACCACTTCCCCCGGTGCGGGAATATTGACCGCCAGGCCCAAGTCCTGCCGGAGCCGCCCGCCGAACGACTGCTTCGCCTCATCTTCACCATGGATCAGATGCACACGAGGTGCATTTTTGAAATGGGCCGTCCAATGCATCAGATCATCCAGATCTCCATGAGCAGAGAGGCCACCGAGGGTATGAATATTTGCCCTCACCGGCAAGACTTCGCCATGGATACGAACCTCTCGCTCACCATCAACCAGCTGGCGCCCCAAGGTACCCTTCGCCTGATAGCCCGCGATCAGGACATGGGTGCCACGCCCGGTAATATTCTGTTTCAGATGGTGCATGATACGCCCCCCGGTCATCATGCCACTGGCCGCGATGATAATAGCCCCGCTTTTGATACGATTAATGGCCTTTGACGCCTCCGTTGAGGGCGTCAAATGTAGATTACGCAAGGTGGGCATCTCCAAAATGTGGCGCCTCAGCCTGGTAGCTTCCTCATCGTAAAGCTGGGGATAATCCCAATAAACCTTACTGGCCCTGATCGCCATAGGACTATCGAGGAAGATCTGCCAACGATCGACCCCCCACGCTTCATAATACTTCCCCAGATAGTAGAGAATCTCCTGAGAACGGCCAATGGCAAAGGCCGGAATCAAGACATTCCCTTTTTGATGGACCGCCCGGCTGATGATCTCCCCCATCTCATCAATGGTAGCCTGGCGATCCCGGTGAAGGCGGTTGCCATAGGTACTCTCGATGATGAGATGATCGGCCTCCTCAATCGCCGCTGGATCATTGAGAATGGGCGTATCGTATTGCCCTAAATCACCGCTAAATACCAGCTTTCGCCGCCTGCCTTGCTCTTTCAGCCAAAGCTCGATGCTGCTGGAACCGAGGATATGGCCCGCATCACGAAAACAGAGGCTGATGCCGGGCAGAATCTCACGCCGTTCTCGATAGCGCATTCCCACAAAACTATCCAGCGCCTTGCGGGCATCCTCTACCTGGTATAACGGCTCAATCAGGGACTCATGTTTATGCCGATGCCGCTTGTTTTCATACTGGGCATCCTTCTCCTGAAGAAAGGCGGAATCCTGCAACAGGATGTCACACAAATCCCTGGTTGCATTCTGTGCATAGATCGGGCCCTGGTAGCCCTGTTTCACCAGCAAAGGAAGACGACCGGAATGGTCGATATGGCCATGACTCAAAACCACGGCACTAAGCTCATTAACTGCAAAGGGAAACGGCAAACGGTTCTTTTCCATCTCCTGACGACGACCCTGAATCATCCCGCAATCCAGCAAAATGGTATGGCCATTAGCACGCACAATGTGGCAGGAGCCTGTCACACCACTGGAGGCCCCGTAGAATTCAATCTGCATCATATCTACCCGAGACCAACCAAAAAAAAGCTATCGAAATGTTTATCAGACCTACCTCATAAAAACGTAATATCCACCTGAAACAACCGCACCACCTCCCGCACTCTTGCCTTGTCGATGAGGAAGAGGATGACATGATCTTCTGCCTCTATGATGGTGTTGTGATGGGCAATGATAACCTCGTCACCACGGACGATGGCACCGATGCTGACGCCTGCAGGCAATTTGATATTTTCAATAGCGCGGCCAACGACCTTGGAGGAATTCTCGTCGCCATGGGCAATGGCCTCGATAGCCTCTGCAGCCCCTTTGCGCAGGGCATGGACAGCGCTGACATCCACTTGACGCACATGAGCCAGCAGGCTGCCGATGGTGGCCTGTTGGGGGGAAATGGCGATGTCGATGGGGCCACTTTCCACCAGATCCACATAGGCGGGGCGATTGATCAGAGCCATGACCTTGCGGGCACCCAACCGCTTGGCCAGAAGGGCGGAGAGGATATTGGCCTCGTCGGCATTGGTGACGGCAATGAAAACATCGGTGTTTTCAACGTTCTCTTCCAACAGCAGGTCACCGTTGGCAGCATCACCATGTAGCACGATAGCATGGGTGAGCGTCTCTGCAATCGCCCGGGCTGTAGCCTGGTCTGTCTCGATGACTTTAACCCGATACTCGTGCTGCAGGGCTCTGGCCAAACGTAAGCCGATATTGCCTCCACCAGCAATCATGATGCGACGAAAGGGCTTCTCCTGACGGCGCAGCTCTGCCATAACCCTGGCAGCATCCTTCGCAGCGGCGATGAAGAAGACCTCGTCATCGGCCTCCACCACAGTACCCCCTTCCGGAGTGATGGCACGACCTTTGCGGTAGATGGCGGCCACCCGGGCATCCACGCCTTTGAGATGCGTGGGCAATTCGCTCAGAGCATGGGATACCAAAGGTCCGCCATAATAGGCCCGCAGCCCCACCAATCGCACCTTGCCATCAGCAAAATCCAGCACCTGGAGGGCGCCGGGATAGCGCAAGACCCTTAGGATATAATCGGTCACCAGCTGTTCAGGGCTGATGAGCACATCGATGGGCAGAGCCTCCGACCCGAATAACTGGGGTTCATGCAGATATTCGATCGCCCGCACACGAGCGATGCGGGTTGGGGTATGGAACAGGGTATACATGATCTGACAGGCGATCATGTTGGTCTCATCGCTGTTGGTGACCGCCACCACCATTTCGGCATCTTCGGCACCGGCCCGGCGCAACACATCCGGATGACCGGCATGCCCCTGCACAGTGCGGATATCCAGGTGATCCTGCATCTCACTCAGCAGGCGATGGTTCTGATCCACCACCGTGATATCGTTCTCTTCACGGGCCAGGATCTCGGCCACCGAAAAGCCGACCTGACCAGCACCCAGGATAAGGATCTTCACCGTTTTTCCTTGATCTCGATGCCGACAGCGCGAATCTTACGATAGAGATGGGTCCGCTCCATGCCGGCCTCCTGGGCAGCCCGGGTGACGTTGCCCCGGTGTTTGTCCAGCTGATATTCCAAATAGAGACGCTCGAACTCCTCCCGTGCCTGACGCAAAGGCTGATCGAAATTGATCGGCAACATAGAGGTGGCAGAGCCCTCCTCCCGTTCCGTAGCAGCCAGAGCTGCCTCGACTTCTTGCAAACTGATCTCTTGTTCGTTGCCCATGATCAAAAGGCGCTGCACCAGGTTTTTCAGCTCGCGCACGTTGCCTGGCCAGGCATATTGGCGCAGGAAATTTTGGGCGGCCATGCCGAAATGACGGTAATCCAGCCCCTCGTGCATCACAAAATGGTCTACATAATGGGAGAGCATCTCCGGCACATCCTCCGCATGATCTCGCATGGTTGGGATCTGCAAAGGCACCACATTGAGATGAAAAAAGAGGTCTTCGCGGAATTCACCCTCCCGCACTCGCTCAGCCAGATCATGCCGGGTCGCGGCGATGATACGGGCGTCGATGGGAACCGGCTCGCTGCCACCGACCCGAACAAAGGAGCCATTCTCAAAGGCACCCAGCAATTGGGACTGGGCATCAGCATCCATATCCGCCACCTCATCCAGAAACAGCACCCCACCACGGGCCTGCTCGAAGATACCATATCGTGTCTGAGCCCCATCTTCACTGCCAAAGAGTTCGCGGGCGGCATTCTCAGCCCCGATGGCCGATACCGCCACCTTGACGAAGGGATTGGTACGGCGTTGGCTGTGGGCGTGCAGATAACGGGCGAAGGTCTCGCGACCACTGCCGGGTTCACCACTGATCAACACCCAGGTATCGTGGGCGGCGATACGTTTAACCTGCTCGCGTACCCGATGCATCACCGCACTTTTGCCGATGGGTTCCTGCAACTGGGTATTTTGGGAGCGCAGCCCTTTGTTCTCCTGCTGCAACCGGTCGGTTTGCAGAGCCCGTTCAACGGTTAGCAGCAGTTTGGCCAGAGAGAGGGGCTTCTCCAGAAAGTCATAGGCCCCCAGGCGGGTAGCCTCGACGGCGGTCTCCACCGTGCCATGGCCGGACATCATGATCACCGGGCAGGGCAGATCAGCCGACTCACCCCACTCTTTGAGCAGGCTGATGCCGTCGATGTCTGGCATCCAGATGTCCAACAACACCAGATCGGGCCGACGCTCACGCATCGCCTCACGCGCCTTGGCGCCGTTTTCAGCGCTGGTCACACGGTAGCCTTCGTCTTCCAGAATCTCTTGGACCAGACCGCGAATGTCCGGTTCATCATCCACCACCAGGATATAAGCACCACTCATGAATCGAATTCCTTAGCTATTGTTGGTTTCGTCAGACGGCATCAGCGGCAGATAGATCAGGATGCGCGCCCCACCCTGTTCAAGATTTTCGGCCTTAATAATACCCCCATGTTCCTCCACGATCTTCTTTACAATGGCCAGCCCCAGCCCGGTGCCCTTCACCTTAGTGGTGATATAGGGCTCGAACAGGTGGGTCAGTACATCCTGGGAGAAGCCGGGGCCATTGTCCCGGATTGCCAGTTCGACGTAACCGGCGTGGGCCTGCCCGGCGGGCCTGGTGCTCACCTGAATCTGGGCATCGGCCACGGATTCCAGCTCTTCCTGAGCATTTTTCACCAGATTGATCAGCACCTGACGCAACCGGGTGGGGTCAGCCTCCACCCGCGCCCCATCGGCCGCCAGAGTCACATCCAGGGGCGGACCGGTCTCGGCGGTACGGTACAGATCCAGAACCTCGTTGACAAAAGCATCAAGCGCCAGGGGCTGGGCCTGCATCTTGGGCGGGCGGGCATAGTCGGAGAAGGCGTTGACCATCTCCTTCAGGGCCTCCACCTGCTGGATGGTGGTGCGGGTGGCCCGATCCAGAATAGAGGCGTCATCCGGTACCAATTTGGCCAACAGCTTGTGGCGCAGTCGTTCAGCAGAGAGTTGGATCGGGGTCAGCGGGTTTTTGATCTCATGGGCCAAACGCCGGGCAATCCCACCCCAGGCAGCGTCCTTCTGCGCTCGAATCAATGTAGTGATCTCGTCAAACACCAGGACATGGCCTGCCGCTTCACTATCGTCCATGGCCAAAGGAGAAAGACTGCATAGCAGGACCTGCCGCCCTTCACTGCCCAACAAAGTCACCTCGCCACGCCACTCTGTACTCTCTTGTGCCAGGGGCTCTTCCAAAGCCTCGACCAAAGCTGACAGCGCCGTTCGTTCTTCCGCCAGTTGATCCAGGGGAGCAGCGTAGAGAGGTGCCAAATCCACCTGCAAAATCAGATGGGCTGCTGGATTGGCAGTACGCAGGCAGCGCTGGGCATCGAAGGTCAACACGCCGGAAGAGAGGCGACCGAGCACCGTTTCCAGATAGGTACGCTGGTTCTCCACCTCTCGCTGGCTCTTTTGTGCCAGATCCCGAGCCAGGGCGATGCTGCGGGTCATGGCGTTGAAGGAGCTGACCAGAAAACCCAGTTCATCCCGATTCTTCGGAATCGGCAGCTGCTTGTCATAGTTGCCCAAAGCCACGGCTCTGGTGCCATCGGCAATCTGGGCCACCGGAGCTACCAGTCGCCGGGCGGTAAAAAAAGCGGCCCATACCGCTGCCAGGCTGGCAAAACTCAACACCAGCAGCAGAGTGATGCCAAAGCTGAAGCGCAGGGATTCCCGCAGATACTCCAACTCTTTGTAGCGGCGATAAGAAGATTGCACCTTCTCCGAAAGCTCGGTAATGCGGGCACCGGTTTCATAGCGGGCCTGTAACACCAGCCCCCGCCCTTTGGGATCGGCCACGACCACCCGAACCTGCATGGTGCCGTTCTCATCCGCCGGATCCAGCGAGACGAAGGGCTCGCCTTCACGCACCTGACGAATCATCTCCTGCTCAGGCGGCTCGACCAGCAATTGGGTGGGATTGGCACTGGTCGAGGCGATGACATCATTATTGAAATCCAGCAGCAGCAGATCCTGAGCATCATAGTGCTCCCGCAGCTCATCCAGTGCCAGAGACAGGGCAGCCTGGGAGCTGTCCTGCAAACCCAGCCAGAGATAGTTGGTCAGCAGCAGCTTTTCCCGTTTGTGCAGGTCCATGGAGGCCTGACTCAAAGCCAGGGAGTCCTCGACCGAGGCACCGATGTCCACATCGAACCAGCGATCGATCCCCTCCATGAGAATATCCATAGAATAATAATAGACAATGGCGACTGGCGGCAGGGAGAGGGCCAGGAAGAACAGTACCAGACGCAGACTCAAACGTGAGCCGGCCACCTTTTGTCGATACTCCCGCCAAAGACGCCAGACATGGGCCAGAATCAGCAGCAGCAGAACCCCAAGCCCCACAACGGCAAAGATCAACAGCGGCACAAAGAGACGGCTCAAGCCATCGGCATCCTGTACTGCACCGCTGATCAGATGCAAGACCGTCAGCAGGAGCAACAGCAGGAAGAATACCGCCCAACCGCCCAGCAGATTTCGAAAACGACCCGCCATCAGGGATGTTTCAAGGTTTGTGGCGCCGCCTCACCGCTCAATGACCACGCCGATGAGAGATAGGCTACAGGTCGCAACGGCACCGGCAGCGCCTCAATATCCAGCTTGGTTTCCAGGCTGACCTCGTACGTCTTTCCAGAGACCAAGGCCGACTTTGGCACCAGAGGCAGAGCCTTGATCTCTCCCAGCGCACGCAGGGCTGAATCTCGTGTCACGAAGCGCTGAGGCACCTCCTGGCCGGGAAAAAAGAGCTCGTAGACATCGGCCAGAGCATGGTAGCGCAGGCGATAGTGATAATGCCGATCCAGCAAATCCTTCTCCCACCAGTAGGCCCCTTTGGCCCGGATCTGCACCTGCATATCAAAACTCAACATCACACCGGACTTAAGCGCCTCGGCAACCTTGTCACTCAACTGGTAT
Source organism: Sedimenticolaceae bacterium (assembly GCA_050292235.1). Classification (GTDB taxonomy): domain Bacteria; phylum Pseudomonadota; class Gammaproteobacteria; order Chromatiales; family Chromatiaceae; genus JBNKLG01. Next base: position 13,990 of record JBNKLG010000038.1, read on the forward strand.
TGGATACGGACATCGGCCAGATAGTGGTCTCTTTTCAGGGTAATATTCACCGATTTGAAATCCACCCCCTGAGCCCAAAGCCCCGATGACCAGCACAACAACAGAATCAGCCAGCGCTTCATATGGTCTTCTCCAGCAGAGCATAGTAGAAGCCATCCATGGGATCGCGGCTGGGCAGGGATTGACGACCATGTCGCCGCGCCACCCCCCAGTCCGCTTCGATCGGCAGTTCCTTTGCCTCGGCATGCTGTGACAAAAAAGCCGCCACGACGGCCTCATTTTCCAAGGACAACAGGGAGCAGGTGGCATAGAGCAAACGTCCACCCGGTTTCAGCAGCGCCCAAAGTACCGCCAGGGCCTGCCGCTGGGTCTTGACCAGTGCAGGCAGATCACTCTCCCGACGCAGCAGTTTGATATCCGGATGGCGCCGAATCACCCCTGTCGCTGAACAGGGAGCATCCAACAGAATGCGATCATAGGCCAGCTGTGACCACTCACCAGCAGGGGCACAGGCATCGCCCTGATAGCATTCGGCCACCAATCCCAGTCTGTTGAGATTATCGCTCACCCGCAGCAAACGCTCAGCACTGTTATCCACCGCCACCAGCCGAATCCCCTGGGCATATTCCAACAGATGACAGCTTTTTCCGCCCGGTGCAGCACAGGCATCCAAAACCAGATCGCCGGGTTGCGGAGCCAACAGCTCTGTTGCCAGCTGCGCCCCGGCGTCCTGCACCGAAACCGCGCCCTCTGCAAAACCGGGCAGCATTTCCACGGCCACCGCCTGATCCAGCACCAGAGCTGATGATAACCCGGCCCCCCGGTAAGGCCTGGCGGTCAGTCCCTTTTTCACCAATCGCGCTACGTAATCCTTTCGACTCTGCTGGCCCTGATTGACCCGCAACCAAAGGGGAGCCTGTTGTCCCAGAGATGAGGCCAGACCGGACCAGTCATCGGGCCAGTCCGACTGCAACTGCCCGATCATCCAGACAGGCAGGGCATAGCGCACCTCGGTTTCCTGCTCCAGTGCTGCCACTAGACTCGCCCCCTCACGCTGGAAGCGACGCAAAACCGCATTGACCAGGGCTGCAGCCCAGGGTTTCTTCAGTCGGCGGGCAGCCTGAACGCTGGTATTGACTGCCGCATGGGGGGGCACACGCATCCCCTCCAGCTGATAGAGCGCCGCCTGCAACAGGCAATGCACATCCTGATCCCCAAGCTTGAGCGGCTTGTCCAGCAGATGCTCCAGCAAACGGGGATACCGTGGATGTTGGCGCAGGACACCATAGGCAATGGCCTGAACAAAGGCGGGATCATTGGCTGCCACACAGGAGTGATTCAGCGCCTCGGTCAGTGCCTGTCCCCGAAAAACAGCAGCCAGGACACGGGTCGCGCAGACCCGCGATCCCACACCAGCCGATGATTTATTCGGGGACAAGGAAGGTTCCAGTCAGGCAATGGGCATTGGCAAACTCGGCCACGGCCATGGCCCGCTTACCCGGCATCTGCAGCCTGGTCACCCGCAAGATGCCTTGTCCTGTCGCCACCTCCAACCCCTGGCGATCGCACTTCAGAATGGTTCCCGGCGGTTGATTCGAGGTTGAGGAAAGGGGCTCGGCAGACCAAATGCGGACGATGCCTTCCCCATAACCGGTTTGTGCCACCGGCCAGGGGTCGAAGGCACGGACCTGCCGATCCAACACAACCGCCGACTGGGACCAGTCGAGAAAGGCCTCCTTCTTTTTCAGTTTATGGGCATAACACGTCAGACTGTCATCCTGGGGCTGGGGCTGATGACCGCTTTGGGTCAACAACGGCAAGGCTTCCATCAGTGCCTCGGCCCCCAGGAAAGAGAGCCGGTCATGCAGACTGGCCCCGGTTTCTCTGGGGGCCAGCGAACAGGTTCGCACCCAGTGCACCGGCCCGGTATCCAATCCTGCCGCCATCTGCATGATACTGATACCCGATTCCGGATCATTGGCGGCAATGGCCCGCTGAATGGGAGCGGCACCCCGCCAACGGGGCAGCAAAGAGGCATGGATGTTGATACAACCCAAACGGGGGGCATCCAGCACAGATTGGGGCAATAGCAAACCATAGGCCACAACCACCATAAGGTCAGCCCCAAAGTTCTGCAGTGCGAATACCGCCTCTTCAGACCTGAAATTCTCCGGCTGCTGTACCGGCACCCCATGGGTCACTGCCAACTGTTTCACTGGAGAGGGGGTCAACTTACGACCACGCCCTGAGGGACGATCGGGCTGGGTATAGACCCCCACCACCTGATGATCACTATCCAATAGAGCCTGTAGCGGCGGCACCGAGAATTCCGGCGTACCGGCAAAAAGTATGCGCATCACTTATATCCGGGATAAAGGCGTTTCAGCCTGAGATTTGGGTTCTGACGGTTTTTTGTTTTTGGCCTCTTTCTCCAAACGCTTGCGAATCCGCTGTCGTTTCAATCCAGAGAGATAATCGACAAAGAGTTTGCCATTGAGGTGATCCATCTCATGCTGAATGCAAACCGCCAACAGGCCATCAGCCTCCAGCTCAAACTCCTGGCCCTGGACATCCAAAGCGCGAACGCGCACCCATTCGGGCCGGGTCACCTTTTCGTGAGCACCGGGGACGGAAAGACAGCCCTCCTCCATGGTCTCTTCGCCACCGCATTCCAGGATCTCCGGGTTGATCAAAATGAGGGGTTGATTGCGCTCCTCGGTCACATCCACCGCAATCACCCGCAAATGGACATCGACCTGAGTAGCTGCCAGACCCACACCGGGAGCATCGTACATCGTTTCAAGCAGATCCTCACCCAAACGGCGAATGTCATCATCCACAAGAGCAACAGGTTTGGCCTGAGTTCTCAGCCGGGAATCGGGGTAACGCAGGATTTCCAATAACGCCATGACAACACCTGATATTTGCCCCGACTTATAAAGGGGACTCACCACACAAAGGAACCTGGGGCATTCTACAACATGAGGACTTTGCTCGAGCCATTCACCAAGCCGCCCCCCTTTCGTCAACAGCCCAATGGCAATGCCACCACCATGTGCCAAAGAATCAATTTGGAGCTGAGTCGAGATAACGCCACACCGCCGCCCAATTATTTTTTAAAAATTTCTCTTTGATTCCATAGATTTCTGCGCTACACTTCTACCACAACTTTAATCTACTGCCGACCGATGCGCCACTGAACAGAGGCTAACTGCGGTAACAATTGATGGGGATCTGGTAGCATTGTTTCCCCAATGGAGTTTAGGGGGCGATTATTATCAACCCTGAAACCAGTGATTTTAGATACGTCCTTCACCAAAGGAATTGCCATGTATAAGCTCGCTCTTAAGGTAACCGGCATCCTCGCGGGTACTCTTCTTTCTCTCAGCCTGATGGCGGCCGATCCCATTGCCGTCAAAAAGGATCACCCTAAGGAATACGTGGTCAAGCAGGGGGACACCCTCTGGGATATCGCCTCCCGCTTTCTGGATGCACCCTGGCAGTGGCCCCAGGTATGGGAAGGTAATCCGCAAATTGGTGATCCCAACCTGATCTACCCCGGCGATGTCATCACCATGCGGTTTGATGCCAACGGCAAGCCTATTTTGTCAGTCAACGGTAAAAGCGGACAACAGCACACCATCAAACTGACCCCAAAGATTCGGGTCGAACAGTTGGACCTGCCGATTCCAACCCTGCCACTGAACGCGATTCACCAGTTCCTGACCCGTCCTTTCGTGGTCGAACCCAACGCACTGGATGACGCCCCCTATGTCGTCTCCAATGGCCGAAACCATTTGGTTGGCAGCGTTGGGCAGAAGATCTATATCCGGGATTCTCAGCGGCGCCTTCGCAAATCCCGCTACCTGATCGTACGCCCCGGTAAACTCCTCAAGCATGGTGAAACCGGCAAGGTACTGGGCCAGGCCGTCACTTATATTGGTGAAGTGGAACAGATCCGTCGTGGAGAACCCGCTACCGGCATGGTGCTCCACAGTGAGCGCGAGATCATTGATGGCGACCGTCTCATTCCCTATTCCGAAGATGACCCCATCACCACCTTCTACCCCCAGGCCCCAGAAGACCCCATCCGCTGCAGCATCATTGATGTACTGGATGGCGTGACTCAGGTTGGCCAATACAATATCGTCACCCTCGACTGCGGCAAAAAAGCCGGGGTTGTTCCTGGTGACGTCCTTACCATCTCCAACCGCGGAAACACCATCCACGACCCCTATTACAGTGATCCAACCTATCCTGAGCGTCGCAACAAAACCCGCAACGAGATGATGGATGGCGAACGTGACTACTGGTCTGCAGAGAAGTGGTTCGTGCCCGATCCGAACAGCCGCATCACCCTACCCGATGAGCCTGCTGGCACGCTCATGATATTCCGCACCTTCAACAAGGTCAGCTTCGCTCTGGTGATGAAGGCCAGCAACGACATCCGGTTGCTGGATCGCGCACAGAGCCCCAGACTGGCTCAGTAAGATAAAGTTGCCGTTCGCTGGCACTGTGACAGGCCAGCCGAACGATGGAACAGGCCAGCATCTGGCTTACTCTACATCGGGCGCCGAAACTCGGCGCCCGTTCTTTATTGGATCTGGTCGAGCACTTTGGATCCCCCCTATCGGCAGTCAACGCCAATCCACAGCAATTACGCCAATATGGCCTGTCGCAAGAGACCCTGGACTGGCTCGCCAACCCCGATCAGCAACGTCTCGATCAGGACCTGGCCTGGCTGGCACAGGAGGCCAACCAGATCTTATCCATTGAGGACCCAAACTACCCCCCCTTGCTCAAAGAACTACCCGACCCGCCACCACTGCTCTTCCTTACCGGCGATCCCGATCTGCTACAACTGCCACAACTGGCCCTCGTTGGCAGCCGAAACCCCACCACTGGAGGCACCAAAAACGCGCGGGACTTCGCCCAGTATCTGGCAGAACGCGGCCTCATCATCAGCAGTGGACTGGCCAGGGGCATTGATGGCGCTGCCCATCAGGGCGCCCTGGCTGGCAAAGGCAAAACCATAGCCGTCATGGGAACTGGCAATGACCGTATTTACCCGGCGCAACACCACCAACTGGCCCATGAGATCGTGACCCAGGGCGGCCTATTGGTGAGTGAGCTGCCGTTAGGCTCACCGCCCCTGGCCGGGAATTTTCCCCGACGCAATCGCATCCTCACTGGCCTCAGTTTAGGGGTTCTGGTGGTAGAGGCCACCCTGAAAAGCGGCTCGCTGATCAGTGCCCGACTGGCCAACGAACAGGGGCGGGAGGTTTTTGCCATACCCGGCTCGATTCACAATATCCAGGCCCGTGGCTGTCATGCTCTGATCAAACAAGGGGCCAAACTGGTCGAAACCGCCCAGGACATTCTGGAAGAACTTCCGCCATTATTGGGATTGCTGGCCGATGCAGCTCAGCCCGAAACCGAAACCCCACCAGTCCCGACAGAACACCAGCCCTTGCTGGAAGCCATGGGCTTCGACCCCATTTCGGTGGACGAATTGGCGCAACTAATTCCCTTGCCCGCAGGCGAAATCAATGCCAAATTGCTATTGCTTGAGCTCGAAGGTCATGTATCATCCTCACCAGGCGGCCTCTATTGCCGGACACACTGAATGATTTTTCCTATGATCGACCTCAGTCTGTCCTCCGACAGAAAGCCTGCTTCCCCTCGTCTCTTCACTAAGGAGCGGATATGACGGATACCATGGTTGATGTACTGATCTACCTGTACGAAAACTACATGGACGCAGAATCCCCCCCACCCAATGACCACGAAGACCTGTTGGACGAATTATCTCTTGCCGGCTTTCCCAATATCGAGGTAGAGAAGGCAATCCAGTGGCTGGATGAGCTGGCCCTGCTACAGAACCAGTCCTTGGCCCATACCCCCAAGGTCAACGCCATGCGAATCTACACTGAGCAGGAGCAACAGCGTCTGGATCTGGAATGCCAGGGCCTGCTGCTGTTTTTGGAACAAAATGAGATCCTCGACCCGGCCAGTCGTGAACTGGTGATTGAACGTGCCACCGCACTGGACACCCCGCAGATTACCGAGGAAGAGCTCAAGTGGACAGTACTTCTGGTGCTGATGAACCAGCCTGGCCAGGAAATCGCCTTCACCCGCATGGAAGAGCTGGTCTATAACGAACAGCCGGACCTGATTCACTGAGCGCATAACGAAATTCCCCATTGCCTTTCTTGCCCGACGATGGCCCAATAGGCCAGCGTCGGACTAGGCTGCACCTATTGACAGCCAGCATCTGACAACTTTATTACTAAAAAAAGCATTTACTATCGGACCACCACGATGAATCTGGTCATTGTTGAATCGCCTGCCAAGGCCAAGACCATCAAAAAATATCTGGGCAAGGGCTACGAAGTTCTGGCCTCATATGGACATGTTCGCGATCTCATTCCCAAAGAGGGCGCGGTCGATCCAGCCAATGGCTTTCACATGAAATACCAGGTCATCGACCGCAATGACAAACACGTCCAGGCCATTGGCAAAGCATTGAAGAAATCCGACACCCTTCTGCTGGCCACTGACCCGGACCGCGAAGGCGAGGCCATCTCCTGGCACCTTTACGAGCTGCTGCAATCACGCAAACTGCTCAAGGACAAGGCCGTGCATCGGGTGGTGTTCAACGAAATCACCAAACGGGCCATTCAGGACGCCGTAGCCAATCCACGCGATCTCTCCATGGATCTGGTCAACGCCCAACAGACCCGGCGTGCCCTGGACTATCTGGTCGGTTTCAATCTCTCCCCTCTGCTGTGGCGAAAGATCCGTCGCGGCCTCTCCGCCGGGCGGGTGCAAAGCCCTGCCCTCCGGCTGATCGTGGAACGAGAGCTGGAGATCGAGGCCTTTGTCAGCCAGGAATATTGGACACTTGAGGCCGATGTCGAGCATCAGAAACAGGCCTTTGTCGCCAAATTGATTCAATTGCAAGGTAACAAGCTGGAGCAATTCAGCATCACTGACCAAAGCTCGGCAGAGGCGGCACAACAGCATCTGGAAACCGCCGCCCAAGGCGAACTCCTGGTGGACAAGGTGGAACGGAAACAGCGCAAGCGGAATCCCGCACCGCCTTTTACCACCTCCACCCTGCAACAGGAGGCCGCCCGTAAGCTGGGATTCGGTGCCCAGCGCACCATGCGTACAGCCCAACAGCTCTATGAAGGAGTGGATATCGGGGGGGAAACCCAGGGCCTCATCAGCTACATGCGTACAGACTCGGTCCATCTGTCCGACGAGGCTGTGGCTGAAATGCGCACCTACATCGCAAAAAAGTATGGTCTCAATGCCCTGCCTGACAAACCGCGCCAGTTCAAAACCAAGGCCAAAAACGCCCAGGAGGCCCACGAGGCCATTCGCCCCACTTCCGTGCTGCATACTCCAGATCAGGTCAAACCCCATCTGGACAAGGATCAGTTCCGTCTCTACGAGCTGATCTGGAAGCGCGCCCTGGCCTGTCAGATGCAACACGCCACCCTTTCGGTCATGAGCATCGATCTCAGCGCAGGCCCCGGCAACCTCTTCCGTGCCACCGGCTCGACCCTGGTCGATCCCGGCTTCATCCAGCTCTATCAGGAAGGGGTGGATGATGCCAAGAGCAACGATGACGAAGGCCGCCTGCTACCGCCACTGAAGGAAGGTGACCGGGTCAGGCTGGAGGCCATTCGTAACGAGCAGCATTTCACTGAGCCACCGCCCCGATTCACCGAGGCCAGCCTGGTGAAAACCCTGGAAGAGTACGGCATTGGCCGGCCCTCCACCTACGCCTCCATCATCACCACCCTACAGGACCGTGAGTACGCGCTGCTGGATAAAAAACGTTTCAAACCCACCGACGTGGGCCGGATCGTTAACAAATTCCTCACCGCCTATTTCACCCGCTACGTGGATTATGACTTTACCGCCAAATTAGAGGATGAACTGGATGCCGTCTCCCGTGGCGAAGAGGATTGGGTAAAACTGCTGCAGGAGTTCTGGCAACCGTTCAAGGATCAGGTTGATCACACTGAAGCCAATGTACGCCGTGCCGATGTCACCCAGGAGCAGATCGACGAGAAGTGCCCCGAATGTGGCAGCCCCCTGGCCATTCGCCTGGGCCGGCATGGGCGCTTCATCGGCTGTACCCAGTTCCCCACCTGCAGCTATACCCGCAACCTGGAGACGGATGGAGAGGAACAGGAGGCCCCCGCCACCGAACTCGTCGAGGGCCGCACCTGCCCGGACTGTGGGTCCCCCCTGCAGATCAAGCAGGGCCGATATGGCAAGTTCATCGGTTGCACCGGCTACCCCAACTGCCGTCATATCGAGCCCCTGGAAAAACCCCAGGACACTGGCGTCACCTGCCCCCAGTGCGGCAAGGGCACCATGCTGCGGAGAAAATCCAAGCGCGGTAAAATCTTCTTCTCCTGCTCAGCCTACCCCAAATGTGACTATGCCACCTGGAACGAGCCTCTGGCGGAGCCCTGCCCCAAATGCCACTGGCCCATCCTCACCCTTAAGGAAACCAAGCGCAGTGGTCGCCAGAAGGTCTGCCCGCAAAAGGATTGCGACTATGTGGAATCGGTGGAATGATGCTTGAGGAGATAGGCTGCTGGGTATCTATCGGCTAAGTCAGGCGACAAACTGCCTGTACCATGGCGGACTGATCGCCTATCCCACCGAGGCAGTCTACGGGCTGGGGTGCCATCCCCTTTACGCCCCTGCCGTCCGACGACTACTCAGACTCAAGCAACGCCCGGAGCACAAAGGATTGATCCTCATCAGCGACTGCTTCGAACACCTGCAGCCCTATGTCCAACGCCTGGATGAGGCCAGAATGCGTGAGATCCTGGCGACCTGGCCCGGACCTCACACCTGGTTGTTTCCTGCCCAACCCTGGGTACCTCGCTGGATTCGCGGCGATCACGACAGCGTCGCCGTACGGGTCACCGCCCACCCCTTAGCAGCCAGCCTCTGCCGCCGTGCGGGCACCGCCCTCATCTCCACCAGTGCCAACCTCAGCCATCGGCCACCTGCCCGCCACCCCTGGCAAGTACGATGGCAGTTTGGCCAAACAATCGACTATCTCCTGCCCGGTTCTCTGGGCGGCCAGCCCAGCCCCACCCCCATCCATGACGGCCAAAGTGGGACCAGCATTCGGGGCTAAAACCGGCATTTAGCAACACTCCTCAGCGTCACGGATATCCTGCTCCAGGATATCCAGTGCCTCCAGCAATGATTCGGAAACCCCCATCAGTTCAGCCATATATTGTTTGGCGTGTGCCAAGCGCGCATTTTCGCGGCCCGTGCGTGTGGAAAAAAAGGCCTTTAGTCCCTTAGTATCTTCGGCATGAACAATGTTGAAGATCCGATGATAGAGCTCATGCAGCTTCTCATGGGGAACCCGAATGCCTTCGTAGGAAGAGAAATGCCCAAGCTTTTGCCTGCCTTCACCAAGAAACCATTGACCAAAAGCACAGTCGGTGGGTTCTATTGGGGTCTTGCTGACATCAAGACCCGAAGCCAGACCCTCGGCATATGCACGCCACGTCAGATGAGCAACCCGGGCCTTACGCAACTTGTCCAACGCGGAATTTTTTTCTTTTTCTGGCATACACTGGCTCCTACTACGGAAAAATTGTTTGCTTTATCGGTAAGTTATTGGCGAAATCAAATAAAGCCTGCCCCCCACAAAAGTCAAACGGCCTCACAATGAAAAGAAATTGCTGATCGTTTCAGGCATATTGTCTTTACTGAAACTTCTCACTCCGTATCTGAATGTAGTCAAGAATGCTTGTCTTTTCCAGAAATGCCACAAACCGCCATCAGACCGATGCCAATTCAACCGATTCGGGCGAGCTTAGTGGTTATTTTTAAACACTGAGTCGAATACAGAAGAAGATAGGGAACCCCCTACCCATAAAGCAACTCAAAGCAAAACAGAGAACATCAAACACATATCAAGGCCAGACTTATTACAGACCGGATGCAGCAGAACACTCACATCATATAAAAAACATAAAATTATTATAAATCCAGCATCAACCATCGTAAAAAACATATGTATAACAAACCAAACACCTCATCAATAACCTCACGCATCACTCTATTATTATTATTGGCATCAACATATTCTAACAGTCTGGCAGAGACCTCAGTTTC
>JBNKLG010000039.1:0-23815 GCA_050292235.1 Sedimenticolaceae bacterium
AATATGGTCTGTCTGGTGGATGGGCGCCCCCGCACTCTCAATCTTAAGGAGATGTTGCAGTATTTCCTGGCCCACCGGCGCCGGGTGGTGACCCGTCGTACCCTTTACGAATTGCGTAAGGCCCGTGACCGTGCCCATATCCTGGAAGGTCTGGCGGTTGCTCTGGCCAACATCGATGAGATCATTGAGCTGATCAAGACCGCACCGACTCCCGCCGTCGCCCGCGAGCGTCTCACCGAACGCACCTGGACTTCAGGCGATGTTGAGGCCATGTTGCAACGGGCCGGGGCCGATGCCTCCCGCCCCGAAGGCCTGGCGAAAGCGTTTGGCCTGACCCCCGATGGCTATCGCCTGACCGAAAAGCAGGCCCAGGCCATCCTGGATTTGCGCTTGCAAAAGCTGACCGGTCTGGAGAAAGATAAGCTCATCGAGGAGTTTACCGAGCTGCTGGAACGCATCGCAGAGTTGTTGGCCATTCTCAACAGCACCGAACGCCTCTTGGAGGTGATCCGCGAAGAGCTGGAAGGGGTGGTTAAGCAGTTTGGTGACGAACGCCGCACCGAGATCATCGAAAACCGCCTTGATCTGACTCTGGAAGATTTGATTGCCGAGGAAGATGTGGTGGTGACTCTGTCCCACCTGGGTTATGCCAAGTCCCAGTCGCTTAGCACCTATGAGGCCCAGCGTCGGGGTGGCAAGGGCAAAACCGCCACTACCACCCGGGATGAGGACTTTGTCGACAAGCTCTTTGTCGCCAACACCCATGACACCATCCTCTGTTTCTCCAGTTTGGGTCGGGTCTACTGGCTTAAGGTCTATGAGTTGCCCCAGGGTGGCCGAAATGCCCGTGGCAAGCCCATGGTCAATCTGCTGCCGCTGCAGGAGGGGGAGCGTATCAACACCATCCTGCCGGTGCGCGACTTCGCCGAAGATCGTTATGTCTTCATGGCCACCAGCTCGGGTATCGTGAAGAAAACGTCTCTGGAGGCCTTCTCCCGTCCCCGTTCCAGCGGCATCATCGCGGTGGATCTGCGGGGTGAGGATCGCCTGATCGGTGTGGCCGTCACCGACGGTACCCGCGACATCATGCTCTTTACCTCCGATGGTAAGGCTATTCGCTTCCCCGAAGATACGGTGCGTCCCATGGGTCGTACTGCAGCCGGTGTGATCGGGGTTCGACTGGCCGAAAGCCAGCGGGTCATGAGTCTGGTAATCGCCGATGAGGGGGATATTCTGACCGTGACCGAGAATGGCTATGGCAAGCGCACTCCGGTGGATCAATATCCATTGCGGGGGCGAGCCGGTCAGGGTGTCATCTCCATTGCCACCAGTGATCGCAATGGGGGACAGGTTGGTGCGATCCTGGTGCAGGAGAGCGATGAGGTGATGTTGATCACTGATGGCGGTACTCTGGTCAGAACCCGGGTTTCTGATGTCTCGGTACTCAGTCGCAACACCCAGGGCGTGACCATGATCCGCCTGAGCAAGAAAGAGAAACTCATCGGCATTGAGGGGGTGGCGACGTTGGCAGGTGAGGAGGATCTGGCCGACGACGATTTCGCCGAAGAAACATCCAGCAATATCCACGATCAATCTGACGAATCCTAATCCTGAGGGGCAAAATGTCACGAGTCTTTAATTTTAGTGCCGGTCCGGCGGTATTGCCGGAAGCTGTTCTGGAACGCGCCAAGGCGGAGATGCTCGATTGGCAGGGGTCGGGCATGTCGGTGATGGAGATGAGCCATCGTGGCAAAGCCTTCATGTCCATTGCCGCCCAGGCCGAGGCCGATCTGCGCGAATTGATGGCGATTCCCGATAACTACAAGGTGCTGTTCCTGCAAGGCGGGGCCTCCAGCCAGTTTGCCATGGTGCCGATGAACCTCTGTGGCACCAAGAAAACCGCTGATTATCTCAATACCGGTTCCTGGTCGAAAAAGGCCATTGCCGAGGCCAAGCGCTATTGTCAGGCCAATGTGGCCGGGGCCAGCGATGAGGGGCGCTTCAATGTGCCTGCTGTGGATAGTCTCAGCCTGGATGCCGGGGCTGCCTATGTGCATTACACCCCGAACGAGACTATTCAGGGTATTGCGTTCCCTTATATTCCGGAAACCGGAGAGGTACCGCTGGTGGCGGATATGTCCTCTACCATCCTCTCTCGTCCTGTCGATGTCAGCCGTTACGGCATTATCTATGCCGGTGCCCAGAAGAATGTGGGGCCTGCCGGCCTGACTCTGGTCATTGTGCGCGAGGACCTTATCGGTCACGCCATGGAAGCTACCCCGGTCATGTTCAAATATGATACCCATGCCGAAACCGATTCCATGTACAACACCCCCCCGACCTATGCCTGGTATCTGGCCGGTCTGGTATTCCAATGGCTGAAAGAGCAGGGTGGTCTCGAAGGTATGGCCCGCATCAACGAGCGCAAGGCGAAGAAGCTCTATGCGGCCATTGATGGCTCCAGTTTCTATCAAAACCCGGTCGAGTTGGATTGCCGTTCCTGGATGAATGTGCCCTTTACTCTGGCCAATCCGGATCTGGACAAGGCCTTTCTTGAGGGCGCTGAGGCCGCTGGCCTGACGACACTCAAAGGGCATCGCTCTGTTGGTGGTATGCGGGCCAGTATCTATAATGCCATGCCCGAGGCGGGCGTGGATGCTCTCATCACCTATATGGCGGAGTTTGAGCGTACCCAGGGCTAAAGAAACCTTTGCCACGAAGCGCCGCTTCGTGGCAACTCATCTCTAAAATAAAATCTTAGTTATCATGTATAAAATACTGACGCTGAATAATATTTCTGTGGCTGGTCTGGATCGATTGCCTCGCGATACCTATGAGGTTGCTTCCGAACTTAGTCAACCCGATGCCATTTTGGTACGCTCCGCCAAAATGCATGAGATGGAGATTCCCGCCAGCCTCAAGGCCATCGGACGAGCCGGTGCCGGTACCAATAACATTCCCGTGCCGGCCATGACCGCAAAGGGTATCTGCGTCTTTAATGCGCCGGGTGCCAATGCCAATGCAGTGAAAGAGCTGGTGGTTGCCGCCATGTTGATGGCTGCCCGTAACCTGGGACCTGCCTGGCAGTTTGCCCGCAGTCTCAGCGGATCTGATGAGGAGATCAGCAAGACGGTCGAGGCGGGGAAAAAACAGTTCAAGGGCTTCGAACTGCCGGGGCGCACTCTGGGTGTCATCGGCCTGGGTGCTATTGGGGTCAAGGTGGCGAACGCTGCCCACATCCTGGGCATGCGGGTGATTGGCTATGATCCCACCATTACGGTTAAGAGCGCCTGGCAGTTGGAGGCCGGTGTCGAACAGGCGGTGTCAGTGGACGATCTGCTGGCCCGGGCCGACTTTGTGACTTTCCATGTGCCCCTGATCGATGCCACCCGCAACATGATCAATGCGGAACGCCTTAAGATCATGAAGAGAGGCGCGGTTCTGTTGAATTTCGCCCGCAACGGCATCATTGATGATGAAGTGGCGGTGCAGGCGCTGAACGATGGTCGTCTTTACGCCTATATGTGCGACTTCCCCAGTAATCTGCTGAAGGATCACCCTCGGGTGGTGAGTCTGCCGCATCTGGGTGCCTCAAGCGCCGAGGCCGAGGATAACTGTGCGGTGATGGTAGCCGATCAGGTGCGCGACTATCTGGAAAACGGCAATATCCGTAATTCGGTGAATTTCCCCGAGATCTATTTACCACGCAACGGAAGTGTTCGGCTCGCCATCGTCAACAGCAATGTGCCCAACATGGTGGGGCAGATCTCCACCGACCTGGGTAACGCCGGCATCAATATCCAGGATCTGTTGAACAAATCCCGCAACGAAATCGCCTGTACTCTGGTGGATCTGGATAAGGCCCCTGATGCCTCTTTGCTGGAGCATATCAGCCGTATTCAGGGTGTGCTCTCGGTGCGCTGTTTGGGCTGCGACGCTTAGGCTGAGCTTTATGGCTGAGGATTCGCTCAAATCTGTTCGCGAACGCATCGATGCCATTGATGAGTCGGTTCAGAATCTGCTGAATCAGCGTGCCGAATGCGCTCTGGAGGTTGCTCGCATCAAGCAGGCGGCAGAGCCGGATGCCCCTTTTTTTCGCCCTGAACGTGAGGCGCAGATTTTGCGCCAGATCAAGGCCCGCAACCGGGGCCCGCTGTCGGATGAGGTCGTCGCCCGCCTGTTCCGCGAGATCATGTCGGCTTGTCTGGCGCTGGAAAAACCCTTGCAGATTGCTTACCTGGGGCCTGCAGGCACTTATACCCAGCAGGCGGCCATCAAACATTTTGGCGCCGCAGTCGAGACTCAGCCGGTGGCGACCATCGGGGATATCTTTCGTGAGGTTGAGGCGGGGGCCTGCCAATATGGTCTGGTGCCAGTGGAGAACTCCACCGAAGGGGTCATCACCCATACCCTGGATCAGTTCATCAGCTCACCCTTGAAGATCTGTGGTGAGGTCATGTTGCGCATCCATCATCATCTGCTCACTTGTGGCGGTAACAAGGCGCAGGTACTGCGGGTCTTCTCCCATCAACAATCCCTTGCTCAATGTCGGGTCTGGCTGGATCGGAATCTGCCCCTGGCCGAACGCATTGCCGTGGCCAGCAATGCGGAGGCAGCCCGTTTGGCGGCGGAGACCGGGCAGGGAGGGGCCGCCATTGCCGGGGAGAGCGCCGCAGAGATTTATGGGTTGGTCAAATGCCACACCAATATCGAGGATGAGCCGGGCAATACCACCCGGTTTTTGATCATCGGTCGCCAGCCGGTATTGCCCAGTGGTGATGACAAGACCGTGCTTTTGCTCTCTACCAAGAATGAAGCTGGTGCCCTGCATCAGCTATTGGCCCCCCTGGCGGACAACCACATCAGCATGACCCGCATCGAATCCAGGCCATCACGTCGTGGTGCCTGGGATTACGTCTTCTTCATCGATGTGCTGGGCCATGCTGAAGATCCTAATCTGGCCGCTGCCTTGCGGGCCTTGGAGGCGCGGGCAGCCATGTTTCGGGTCTTGGGCTCTTTTCCCAACGCCGTGCTTTAAACCAAGGGGCCAGTATCATGGGTATCGATTTCACCGCATTGGTTAACCCGGGTGTGCAGGCTTTGCGACCCTATGTGCCGGGAAAGCCCATTGAAGAGCTTGAGCGCGACCTGGGAATCAGTAACAGCCTCAAGCTGGCCTCCAACGAAAACCCTCTGGGTACCAGTCCTATGGCACAGGCGGTGGCTGCACAAAGCCTCCGTGAACTCCATCTCTATCCCGATGATACGGCCTTTCGCCTACGCCATAAACTGGCGGCCCGGCACGGGGTTCATCCCGATCAGCTGGTGCTGGGGGCCGGTTCCAGCGATGTCATCGACATGGTGGCGCGGGCATTCCTTGGCCCCGGACGCAATGCCGTTTTTGCGCGCCACAGTTTTGCCATGTATGGCATCTATACCCAGGCCACAGGGGCCGAGTGCAAGGTCGCCGATGCTCTGCCGGCGGATCATCCAGAACAACCCTATGGGCACGATTTGGCGACCCTGGCAGCGGCGGTGGATGAGCATACCCAGGTGATTTTTATCGCCAACCCCAACAACCCCACCGGTACCTGGATTTCCAAGGAAGCGCTCAAGGCCTTCATCGGGGCCTTGCCATCGCGTCTGATTGTGGTGCTGGACGAGGCCTATATCGAATATGTGGAGGAGCCGGGCTTCCCCGATGGCAGTCAATGGCTGGGTCAATTTCCCAATCTGGTGGTGACCCGGACCTTTTCCAAAATCTATGGACTGGCTGCTCTTCGTGTCGGTTATGGATTGGCCAATCCAGAGTTGGCGGCGCTTATCAGCCGTGTTCGTCATCCCTTTAATGTCAATGCGGTCGCTCTGGCAGCAGCTGAAGCGGCCCTGGATGATGGCGTTTTCGTGGATCGCAGCATTGCGGTCAATCGCGAAGGGTTGCTGCAACTGGTTGACGGTGTCCGGGCGTTGGGGCTGACCTATATCCCCTCGGTGGCCAATTTCCTCTGTGTGCAGTTTCCTCAAATAGGCGCAGATATCTATCCCCGGCTATTGAAGGAGGGGGTGATCGTGCGTCCCGTGGGCGGCTATGAGCTGCCCCAGCATTTACGTATCAGTGTCGGTACGAGCGAACAAAATTGCCGCTGTCTGGAGGCTTTGGCCAAGGTGTTGACCTGATGCGATTTCGCCGTCTGGCTGTGATTGGTGTCGGGCTCATCGGGGGTTCTTTGGCCCGGGCTCTGCGTGCAGCCGATCTGGTGGATGAGATCGTCGGTTGTGGCCGAGGCAAGGAAAATCTGGAAAAGGCATTGGCATTGGGGGTGATTGACCGCTTCAGCCATGAGATTGTCGAGGCCGTTTCTGGGGCCGATCTTATCTTCCTCGCCGTTCCCCTGGGGGCCATGGGCGCTGCCTTCGCTGCCATGAAAGGCCATTTGGCGGAGGACGCCATCATCACTGACGGTGGCAGTGCCAAAGCCAGCGTGGTGGCGGATGCCCGTGCTGCCTTTGGCGAACTGCCCGCCCGATTCGTGCCCGGTCATCCCATCGCAGGCACGGAAAACAGTGGCGTCGAGGCCTCCTTTGCTGATCTTTTCCGTGATCGACGGGTCATTCTAACCCCGGTTTGTGATACCGATCCCTCCGCGATCGCTCGGGTGGATGTCATGTGGCGTGCCTGTGGTGCCGATGTCCACTACATGACCCTGGAACACCACGACGAGGTGTTGGCGGCTACCAGCCATCTGCCTCATATGCTGGCTTTCGGGCTGGTAGATGCTCTGGCACGGATGAAAGAGAACGATGAGATTTTTCGCTATGCTGCGGGTGGTTTTCGGGATTTCACCCGTATCGCCTCCAGTAATCCGGATATGTGGCGTGACATCTGTCTGGCCAATAAGGAGGCGTTAAGTCGCATGTTGGCGACTTTCGCGATGGAAATGGATGAACTGGCCAAATTCATTGGCGATGGGGATGGCGAACATTTGCTGGATATCTTTCGGCGGGCCAAGGTGGCCAGAGACCGTTTTGTCGACAGCTGCTAATAGGTACTGATTGATGTCATTGAGTTGCAAGATATTTTTTGATTTAATGCAACGGTTGTCTTAGCTGTTTTTATTAAATAATTTTCCTGGAGTCGTGGATGAAGAAAAGTCTCTCCCTTCTTATTATCCTCTCTTTTTTTGTATTGCCTTATGCCCAGGCAGGGGCGATTTATCGTTGGTATGACAATGAAGGTCGGTTGCATTTAACTCAGTCGCCGCCTCCACCCAATGCGTTGCCTGCTCAGAGTAATACAAAGGGTAAAATGTCTGTGGTGGCTCCTAAATGGTCAGACAACATGAAAAAGAATGCCCAAAGTTTTATGAGTCGGGCCGGGGTTAAACGCGTTTGGGTAGACAGGAATGGCAATCCCGCCCCCAAGCCTAAGAACTGGTATTGATTTATTAGGATCTTCTGCGACTCTGGTTTCTGGTTTATAACCAATAGGACGATCGCCAGATCCGCATCTTAAATTATTCAATGACTGCGAACGAGGTGTCTGCCTTGGCGGCTAACCCTTCCCTCTCTTTTACTGTCTCGCCTGGAGGTTCACTCCGAGGCAGCCTTCGGGTGCCGGGTGATAAATCCATTTCCCATCGATCGATCATGCTGGGCGCCTTGGTTGAGGGCGAGGTGCACGTCTCAGGCTTTTTGGAAGGTGAAGACAGTCTAGCCACCCTCAATGCCTTCCGCGCCATGGGTGTCGATATCCAAGGGCCGGAGCAAGGTGGTCTGTTGATAAAGGGGGTGGGGCTGCATGGATTACGCCCGCCGCAAGCCCCATTGGATCTGGGCAACTCCGGCACCTCCATGCGTCTGCTCTCCGGTTTGCTGGCGGGGCAAGGCTTTGCGGTTGAACTGGTTGGTGATGCGTCCCTCTCCTCTCGTCCCATGAAACGGGTAACCACGCCATTGGTCCAAATGGGCGCGCAGATCGAGACTACTCCGGTAGGCACGGCGCCTCTGCGCATTCAATCGGTTGCGCAACTTCACGCTATTCACTATGAGATGCCTGTGGCCAGCGCCCAAGTGAAGTCGGCTCTGCTGCTGGCCGGGCTCTACGCTCAGGGGGAGACCAGCGTGACCGAACCAGCCCCCACCCGTGATCACACGGAACGCATGTTGCGCGGATTTGGCTATGCGGTGCGGCAGGAGAGTAATCGGATCAGTCTGGTCGGTGGTGGCCAATTACAGGCCTGCGATATTGAGGTGCCCGCGGACATCTCCTCTGCCGCCTTTTTCCTAGTGGGGGCCAGTATTGCAGAGGGTTCCGATCTGCTGTTGGAACATGTGGGTATGAATCCCACCCGGGATGGGGTGATCCGGATACTGCGCCTCATGGGGGCCGATATCCAAGTACAGAACGAGCGCGAGGTGGGTGGTGAGCCCGTGGCCGATCTGCGTGTCCGTTATGCACCTTTGCAGGGTATTCGTATTCCCGAAGCGTTGGTTCCTCTGGCCATTGACGAATTTCCGGTCCTTTTTGTGGCGGCGGCCTGTGCTGAGGGGGAAACCCTGTTGACAGGAGCGGAGGAGCTGCGCGTTAAAGAGTCTGACCGTATCCAGGTCATGGCCGATGGACTCCAGGTTCTGGGTATCCAGGCTGACCCCACCCCGGATGGTATTCGCATTCAGGGTGGCCATCTACAGGGTGGAGAAGTGGAGAGTCATGGTGATCATCGTATTGCCATGTCTTTCGCCATGGCCGCTTTACGGGCAGAGGCCCCCATTTCTATCCGGGACTGTGCCAACGTGAATACCTCCTTCCCTGGTTTTGCTCAGTTGGCCACTGAGGCGGGATTGTCCATTGAGGTGAGTCATGGCTGAACTGGCCCCTGTCGTCACCATCGATGGCCCCAGTGGTTCCGGTAAAGGCACCATTGCCGAGCGAATAGCGGCCCACCTTGGATGGCATTTGTTAGACAGCGGTGCCATCTATCGCGTATTGGGACTGCTGGCGGCCCGTCAAGAGATCGGACCTGAGGATCCTGTTTTCCTGGCAAAAGTGGCCCGTGAGATGCCGCTACATTTCGGTTCTGGTGGCAGCGTTTGGCTGGGCGATGACGAGGTGAGTGCGGAGATTCGCACTGAGACTGCTGGCAATCAGGCCTCTCGTGTGGCTGCCGTGCCCGAGGTTCGCGCGGCCTTGCTGGAGTGGCAGCGTGCCCAGGCCCGTGCGCCGGGACTGGTTGCCGATGGCCGGGATATGGGTTCGGTGGTGTTTCCTGAGGCCCCCGTCAAAATCTTTTTGACCGCCAGTGCTGAGGAGCGGGCGCAGAGACGTTATAAGCAGTTGATGTCAAAGGGAATGGATGTTAATCTCTCCAAGCTCACTCTTGAGATACAGGAACGCGACGAGCGTGACCGGTCCCGAGCAGTGGCTCCACTGGTAGCGGCACCTGGTGCGCTGACTCTGGATTCAACCGGAATCACTATCGATGAGGTGGTCGACAAAGTGCTGGCGGAGATTGAAAAACATCGCTTACTATTTTGTTAACCGACTAAAAAGACAGGGATTTCCAGTTTTTTCGCTGACCGGCTTTGGCCGGTTGTTTGTTTTTAACCTGGACCGTCCAGGCACCCTGACTAAGGTGTATGGGCGTTGCGGATTCCACTCAGGAACCTTATTTCACCATGACCGAAAGTTTCGAACAGCTTTTTGAAGAGAGCTTAGCCAACACCCAACTGCGCCCCGGCGCTATCGTCATCGGCACCGTCATTGGCATTGACGGGGAAAGCGTTATTGTCAACGCCGGCCTCAAGTCCGAAGGCGTGATTTCCAAAGACCAATTCCTGAATATGGATGGTGAGATTGAAGTCAGCATCGGCGATCAGGTCGAAGTGGCTCTGGATGCCGTCGAAGATGGTTTTGGCGCGACCCGCCTATCCCGTGAGAAGGCCAAGCGCCATCACGCCTGGGTCAGCCTGGAAAAGGCTTTCGAGGACGGCGAAATCATCACCGGCCGTATCAACGGCAAGGTCAAGGGTGGTTTCACCGTTGAACTGGGCGATATCCGCGCCTTCCTGCCGGGCTCATTGGTCGATGTCCGTCCCGTGCGTGACACCGCCTATCTGGAAGACAAAGAGCTGGAATTCAAGGTCATCAAGCTGGACCAGAAACGCAACAACGTCGTGGTTTCCCGCCGTGCTGTGGTCGAGCAGGAATACAGTGAAGAGCGCGAAAAGCTGCTGGAAAACCTGCAGGAAGGCCAGACCGTCAAGGGTGTGATCAAGAATCTCACCGACTACGGCGCCTTTGTTGATCTGGGTGGTATCGACGGTTTGCTGCATATTACCGACATGGCCTGGAAGCGCGTCAAGCATCCTTCTGAGGTGGTGGAAATCGGTGATGAAGTCACCGTCAAGGTGCTCAAGTTCGACCGCGAGCGCAACCGCGTCTCCCTCGGTCTGAAACAGCTGGGTGATGATCCCTGGGTCAATATCGCTCGCCGTTATCCGGAACACACCCGCCTGTTCGGTAAGGTCACCAATATCGCCGATTATGGTTGCTTCGTCGAAATCGAAGACGGCGTGGAGGGTCTGGTTCACGTCTCCGAAATGGACTGGACCAACAAGAACATCCACCCCAACAAGGTCGTGGCTTTGGGTGATGAGGTGGAAGTTATGGTGCTGGATATCGACGAAGAGCGTCGCCGCATCTCCCTGGGCATGAAACAGTGCCGCGAGAATCCCTGGGAAGGCTTTGCCGGCAAGTTCAACAAGGGCGACCATGTCAGCGGCAAGATCAAATCCATCACCGATTTCGGTATCTTCATCGGCCTGGAAGGCAACATCGATGGTCTGGTGCATCTGTCCGACATCTCCTGGGATGCCGATGGGGAAGAGATCATTCGTCAGTATAAGAAGGGTGACGAACTGGAAGCTGTGGTGCTGGCCGTGGATCCTGAGCGCGAGCGCATCTCTCTTGGCCTCAAGCAGATGGACAAGGATCCTTTCTCCAGTTACATCGCCGCCAATGAAAAGGGCAGCGTCGTCACAGGTATCGTGAAGGAAGTTGATCCCAAAGGCGCTGTGATCACTCTGGCTGACACCGTTGAAGGCTACCTGCGTGCCTCTGAAATCTCCCGCGATCGGGTGGAAGATGCCCGTAGCGTGTTTAATGTTGGCGATTCCGTCGAGGCCAAGTTTGTCGGCGTCGACCGCAACAAACGCACCATTTCTTTGTCGATCAAGGCCAAGGACCAGGATGAGGAGAGCGCTGCCATCAAGCAGTTCTCCAGCGATGCCCAAACCGGCACTGCTACCCTGGGTGACCTTCTGAAAGCAAAGATGGGTGAGTCAGAAGACTAAACCCATCCAATAATAACAACCTACCGATGGCAGTCAGGATTGGCTGCCATCGGTTAATCAGGGTTTGTGACCATGACGAAATCAGAACTCATTGAAATGATTGCGCGTACCCAGTCGCATCTGCCGCAAAAAGATGTTGAGTTGGCCGTTAAATGCATGTTGGAACACATGAGCCACGCCTTGTCTTCCGGCGAACGCATTGAGATTCGTGGTTTCGGCAGCTTTTCACTCCATTTCCGTCCACCTCGCATTGGTCGGAATCCCAAGACCGGTGAATCTGTTGCCCTGCCAGGTAAGCATGTGCCTCATTTCAAGCCAGGCAAGGAGCTGCGGGATCGAGTCGATAGCGGAAATTGACTTTAATAGCCTGACTCCTTAGATATTGGCATAAGAACCACCAAATAAAGCTGCGATTATCGTGGCTTTATTTGTTTATGGCGATAGGGCTACCCCAATGGCAGTATCCAAAAAGATCGAACACTGTGTAGAGATGGTTTGCCGCAAGGGCTGCAAACTGGTCTGGCACGACATTGCAACTCTGGAACAAGGCCGGTCTTTGCCCGAAACCCATGACCTCTCTCTTTCTGAACAGCAAGAGGTCTTACAAGAACTCAAGGCCATCATGGCAGTTTACAAGGGTAGCTGTGCTGTCGATTAACCCGGTTCATGATACCGAAGTAACCTCAGATGACCTCTGATTCATCCACTGACAGACTCTTTGCCGAGCCTCTGGCCCAGGTGCCGGATTTTGTCTTTGATGATCAGGTGGCTGCTGTCTTTCCCGACATGCTGGATCGCTCTATCCCTGGCTATGCCAGTATCCTGCGACTGATCGGCTCACTGGCTGCCCGTTTTGTGACTGATCAGAGTCTCTGTTGGGATCTGGGCTGTTCTCTGGGGGCTGCCAGCTTGGCGATGGCCCAACGGATCCAAGCGGCGGATTGCCGGGTGATCGGCGTGGATAATTCTGCGGCCATGCTGACCCGTGCCCAGGATCTGATTCAAACCGCCAAACTGGTTACGCCCATCAGTCTCTGTTGCCGGGATATTCGGGATGTGCCGATGGAGAATGCCGCCATGGTGGTGCTGAATTTCACCCTGCAATTCCTTTCACCAGAAGGGCGTGAGCCACTGCTGGTCAAGGCCTATGAAGCCATGAAACCCGGTGCCGTGTTGGTGTTGTCGGAGAAAATCGCCTTTGCTGACCCCGGTTTTCAGCAGCTCTTTACCGATATTCACCACGAGTTCAAGCAAGAGCGGGGGTATAGCGCATTGGAGATCAGTCAAAAGCGGGCGGCCATAGAGAAGGTGCTGATTCCAGAAACCCTGGAGGTGCACCAGCGGCGGTTACAACGGGTTGGGTTCTCTCAGATTCAGACCGGTTTTCAGTGCTTCAATTTTCTTTCCTTGTTGGCCATCAAATGAATTGGCGGGATCTGCCTCAGGCAACTGCGGATACGGCGCTGGCTGATGTTGCGACCAATCTGGTTCAGGCCGCAGATCAGCAACTTGTCGAGCATCCCCATGGTGAATTGGATCACTGGCAGCAGCTCATCGCCAGGCTTCCATCGATTAAGAACCCCCGGATTCAGCTTCAGGCCGATGCCGTCGGGGTAGAGGCGGAGATCTCTGCTGTCGATCGCCAACAGCTCTACGACAGCCTGCAACAACTGCACCCTTGGCGTAAAGGGCCGTTCCAGGTCTGTGGCATCGATCTGGATGCGGAGTGGCGCAGTTGCCTCAAATGGGATCGGCTGGCTCAGGCCATCTCGCCCCTGGAGGGACGGCTGGTGTTGGATGTGGGTTGCGGCAATGGCTATTACGGCTGGCGCATGTTGGGTGCCGGGGCGCGGCTGGTTTTGGGTATCGATCCCACCCAGTTATTTCTGATGCAGTTTGAGATGCTGCGCCACTGCCTGGGATCGCATCCCCTTTATATTTTTCCCCTGGCCCTTGAGCAAACGCCACCCACGCCGGGCTGTTTCGACACGATTTTCTCCATGGGCGTCTTCTATCACCGGCGCTCCCCCTTTGATCATTTGCTGGCCTTGCGGGATCGGCTACGTCCAGGTGGGGAGCTGGTTCTGGAGACCCTGGTGATCGAGGGTGAGAGGGGGAGGGTGCTGGTCCCCGCAGATCGCTATGCCAAGATGCGCAACGTCTGGTTCCTGCCCAGTGTGCCGACCCTGATGGCCTGGCTGGAGCGTGCTGGTTTTGAGGCAGTGAGGCTGGTGAATGTCAGCCCGACCACAATCCAGGAGCAGCGATCCACTGAGTGGATGCGGTTTGAGTCCCTAAGCGATTTCCTCGGTTCCGACGATCCGACCCTCACCCTGGAGGGTCATCCGGCCCCGACGAGAGCCATTTTGGTGGCACAGAAGGCCTGATGCTGCGCCGCCACGCCTTGCCCTATCACGCTGATAGCAGCCACTATTTTCAAGGATTGGCGGCAGAGCCCTGGTCCATCTGGTTGGACAGTGGCGGTCAGGGTGATATCGACATCCTCTGTGCTCAGCCCAGCACTACTCTGGTGACCCGTGGTGAATGGACTGAGGTCCGGGATGCCAAGGGTACTTGTCAATCCGGTGATTGCCCTTTTGCGCTGCTACGCCAAACTCTGGGTGAGCCCCTGCCTGCCATCGACGATATCCCTTTTGCCGGCGGTGCCCTGGGCTATTTCGGCTACGACCTGGCTCGCCGTATTGAGCATTTGCCGGATCATGGCAAGACCATCGATGACTTTCCCGATATGGCCTTTGGCCTGTATGACTGGTGTCTGCTGTCGGATCATCGCCAGGGCATCACCCAGCTCCTGGCTCGGTCTGAGCGGATGGATGAAAATCGCTGGCGAACCTTGGTCGCCCGGTTCGAACAGGGCTCGACCACCGATCCAAAAGGCCGGGGTTTGAGACTTCTCAATACCCTGAGCGCCGACCCCGATTGGCCCAGCTATGAGCG
The DNA here is from genome assembly GCA_050292235.1 of Sedimenticolaceae bacterium. GTDB lineage: Bacteria > Pseudomonadota > Gammaproteobacteria > Chromatiales > Chromatiaceae > JBNKLG01. The sequence continues at coordinate 14,311 of JBNKLG010000039.1, forward strand.
CCAGTTCCGTCAGGTTCAGCACCACCTGCAGGAGGGGGATTGCTATCAGGTCAATCTGGCCCGTTGTTATGAGGGCAAAGTAACCGGTGATCCCTGGGTCAGCTACCAGGCCCTGCGCCAGACCAGCCCGGCCCCCTTCGGGCTCTATCTCAACCTGCCCGATGGCCAGCTGCTCTCCAACTCCCCTGAGCGTTTTCTGCGCCTTCGGGGAGATTGGGTCGAGACCAGTCCCATCAAGGGCACCCGGCCACGTCACGCCGATCCCGACCGGGATGCAGCTGAGGCCGTGGCCCTGCAACAGAGCGCCAAGGATCGCGCCGAAAATCTCATGATCGTGGATCTGCTGCGCAACGACCTGGGACGCAGTTGTCGCTTTGGCTCCATCCAGGTGGAGCAGTTGTTTCGGCTGGCCTCCTTTGCCAGGGTGCATCATCTGGTCAGCGACATTCGGGGCCGGTTGCGGGTTGATGAGGATGCCCTGAGTTTGATGCAAAACGCCTTCCCCGGCGGGTCTATTACCGGGGCACCCAAGTTGAAGGCGATGGAGATCATCGAATCTCTAGAGCCAAGACGTCGTGGCCCCTATTGCGGCAGCGCCGCCTACATCGGCTTTGACGCTCAGATGGACAGCAACATCCTGATTCGCACTTTGACTCACCGGCAGGGCCAGGTTCGATTCTGGAGCGGCGGCGGCATCGTGGCCGATTCCGAGGTCGAGGCCGAGTTTCGGGAGACCGAGCACAAGGCGGCGGCCTTCCTGAGCCTTTTGGCGGATGGCTGAGATGACAAAGAAAAAACGCCGCTGGCTTCGCTGGCTGCTGGAGATCCTGGTATTGGCCACCCTGGTGCTGGGGATCGGTGCTTGGCAAAGCCGACATCTGCGCCAGGGTGAAGCCCCTGCCTTGCCCCAATCCGGCTGGGTCTCAACCGCCCCCAGCCAATCGCCACGCCTGGTCTACTTTTGGGCGAGCTGGTGCCCGGTTTGTCGCCTACAACAATCGGCCATCCAATCCCTGTCCGCCGATTACCCGGTGGCGACCGTGGCGGTACAGTCCGGCGATGCAGTGGCCGTCGCCGTCCATTTGCAGGAAGAGGGGCTGGATTTTTCGACCCTGGTGGATACCGATGCCCAGCTATCGACAGAGTGGGGTGTGCGGGCCTACCCGGCCATCTTCGTTATCGATGATCAGGGGCAAATCCGCCACAGAACCATGGGGTATACTCCCGGTTGGAGTTTGCGCTTGCGCTTGTGGCTGACCAATTTCTAGCCTGAATGGCGCCCCACAATCCTAACTGTTTCCCCATCCCAACGGAGTTTTCTCATGTCCGAATTACCCCCCTGTCCCAAATGCCAATCCAGCTACACCTACGAAGATGGGGGACTCTACATCTGCCCGGAATGCGCCTACGAGTGGTCGCCCAATGACACTGCTGTTGATGAGGATGAACTGGTGGTGAAGGATGCCCATGGCAACCTGCTCAGCGATGGCGACAGCGTGACCCTGATCAAGGATCTCAAGGTCAAAGGCGCGGGCCAGACCCTCAAAGTGGGCACCCGGGTCAAGAACATCCGTCTGGTGTACGGTGATCACAATATCGATTGTAAAATCAGCGGTATTGGCGCCATGCAGCTCAAGTCGGAGTTTGTCAAAAAAGCGGATTGATGCCAGTAGTCTGATCGAGCCAATGACGTGCTACCTTTATAGGGTGCTTTTGAGATCTCTGGGTACAGGAGAAGATGATGGCAAGCATCTATGATCTGAAACCAGCGTTTCAGGGATTGTTGCGCCCCATGGTGGCCACTCTTGCTGCCAAAGGGGTAACGGCCAACCAGGTCACCATCGGCGCCACGTTGCTATCGGCGGTGGTTGGTGGCCTGATCGCTGCCTATCCGCAACAGCGCTGGCCGTTGCTGCTGGTTCCCCTGGCGCTCTTCGTTCGCATGGCCCTCAATGCCATCGACGGCATGCTGGCCAGGGAGTTCAAGATGCAAAGCGCACTGGGCGGCTTTCTGAACGAGCTGGGCGATGTCTTTTCCGACAGTTTTCTCTATCTGCCTTTTGCCCTGATCCCTGGCATCCCCCCGTTATGGATCATCGCCATTGTATTGCTGGCGGTGATCTCAGAGATGACCGGCGTGGTGGCGGTACAGATCGGTGCCGAGCGTCGCTATGACGGTCCCATGGGCAAGAGTGACCGCGCCTTTGTCTTCGGTGCCCTGGCACTGGCACTGGGGCTGGGCCTGCCTCTGGGTCCATGGATAAGCTGGCTGCTGGCGATGCTGGTGTTTTTGCTGATGATGACCATCGGCAACCGGATGCGACGCGCTTTGGCGCTGGTCTCCTGATCATGTTCGATCATCTCCAACCCAATGTCATCTGGGCGCTGGCCAGCCTCTTCGGCATACTGGTTGTCGCCTCCTCGGTCTCTTATGGCATGAGGCTGGTTAATCGGGGCAGGGATTACACGGAACTCACCAGCCGCATCCACTCCTGGTGGGTGATGGCGGCGCTCTTCACCCTGGCCTTTCTGGTCAGCCGGGGGACGGCGCTGCTCTTTTTTGGTCTGGTCAGTTTTCTGGCGTTAAAGGAGTATTTCTCCCTGATTCCGACCCGGCGGGTCGATCGCCGGGTGCTGTTCTGGGCCTATCTCACCATTCCCTTTCAGTTCTATTGGGCGAGCATCGAATGGTATGGGATGTTCATCATCTTCATCCCCGTCTACGCCTTTCTGCTGATTCCCATGCGCATGGTACTGATGGGGGAGACGGCAGGTTTTCTGCGGGCTGCGGGCACCCTCCATTGGGGGGTGATGATCACCGTCTTCAGCCTGAGCCACATCGCTTATCTGCTGGTGCTGCCCCTGGCGGGCAATCCCGTGGCTGGCGGGGCCGGGCTGGTCTTCTTTCTCGTGGTGCTGACCCAGCTGAACGATGTCTTTCAGTACCTTTGGGGAAAACTGTTTGGTCGCCACAAGGTAATCCCCAAGGTCAGCCCCAACAAAACGCGGGAGGGCCTGCTCGGCGGCATCCTGACCACGACACTGCTGGCGATTCTGTTGGCCCCCTGGTTGACCCCCTTGGATTATCCCGAGGCATTGGCCGCCGGACTGCTCATTGCCATCGCCGGCTTTGTGGGTGATGTCACCATCTCTGCGCTGAAACGCGACCTCAAGGTAAAAGACAGCGGCAGCCTGCTGCCAGGGCATGGCGGTATTCTGGATCGGGTTGACAGCCTGACCTATACCGCGCCGCTCTTCTTTCATTACATCTACTATCTGCACTATTAGGCCCGGATTCGCATGTTGTCACGCCTGCTTCGCTATCTCTTTTTCGGGCTGGTGGTGCGTCCGGTGGTGCTGCTCGTGCTGGGCCTGAATGTGCGCCATCGGGAGAGCTTGCCGCAGCAGGGGCCAGCGATTGTCGTTGCCAATCACAACAGCCATCTGGATACCCTGGTCCTGATGACCCTCCTGCCTTTCAGCCAATTGAGACATATCCATCCCGTGGCCGCCGCCGACTATTTCCTGCGCAATCGGCTCTGGTCCTGGTTCGCGCTTTCCATCATCGGCATCATCCCCTTGCAGCGGCAACGCCAGAGCGCCCATGAGGATCCGCTGGCCGAGGCATCGGCGGCCCTGGCAGAGGGCAAGATCCTGATCCTCTTCCCCGAGGGCTCCCGTGGTGAACCGGAGAAGATGGGGGCGCTGAAAAAGGGGATATCGCATCTGGCTCAGCGCCATCCCAAGGTGCCGGTCATCCCGGTATTTCTCCATGGGCTGGGCAAGGCGCTGCCAAAGGGGGAGGGGCTGTTGGTGCCCTTTTTCTGCGATGTCTTTGTGGGTGAACCTATCTACTGGCCGGGTGATCGGCAGCAACAGATGGCGATGCTGACGGAACGCTTTGCGCAATTGGACAGTCAATGTATTCGTTCTGACGAGTGGTAATGTCCCAAGGAGACAATCATGGAAACAACCCTTCAGGCGCGAACCCCCGAAGAGAAAACCTTCAAAACCCATGATGGCGTCGATCTCTTCTACCGCTACTGGCCAGCGGCCAGCGCCCCCAAAGGGGCCATCATCCTCTTTCATCGCGGCCATGAGCATTCGGGTCGATTGATCCACCTGGTCGATGAGCTGAATCTACCGGATTATGCCTTTTTCGCCTGGGATGCCCGTGGTCACGGCCTTTCGCCGGGCGAACGGGGGTTCAGCCCCAGTCTCGCCACCTCGGTGCGTGATGTGCAGACCTTCATCGACCACATCAGCGTCGATTATGGTATCGCTCCAGAGGAGATGGCGGTGGTGGCCCAGAGTGTCGGGGCCGTGCTGATCTCGACCTGGGTGCACGACTACGCGCCCAGGATTCGCTGCATGGTGCTCGCCTCTCCGGCCTTCAAGGTGAAGCTCTATGTCCCCTTTGCCCGCATCGGTCTGCGTCTGATGCAAAGGTTTCGGGGCAACTTCTTCGTCAACAGCTATGTGAAGTCGAAGTTCCTCACCCACGACCCGGAGCGCATCGCCTCCTTTGATGCTGATCCCCTGATCAGCCGTCCGATCTCGGTTAATATCCTGCTGGCGCTCTATGAGGCGGCGGATCGTGTCGTGGCCGATGCGGCGGCCATCACTGTGCCGACCCAACTGCTGATTTCGGGCGATGATTGGGTAGTGCATCATGGTCCCCAGCACCGCTTTTACGAGCGTTTGGGCAGCCTAATCAAAGAGCGTCACATCCTGGCGGGCTTTTACCATGACACCCTGGGTGAGAAGGAGCGGAAACTGGCGATCGACAAGGTGCGGGACTTTATCCAGCGGCGCTTTGCCGAACCCCTCTCATGCCCCTCGTTGCTGGAGGCGGACAAGAGCGGCTTTACCCGCTATGAATCCGACCAGTTGGCTTCTCCCTTGCCGCTGTTCTCCCCTCGCGGCCTCTATTGGGTGCTGACCCGGCTGGGGCTGAAGCTGGGGGGTAACCTGTCCGAGGGGATCAAACTGGGGCATCAGACCGGGTTTGATTCGGGCAGCACCCTCGACTACATCTATCGCAACCGACCGACTGGAAGCTCCGTGATCGGGGCGTGGGTCGACCAGCTCTATCTGAATTCCATTGGCTGGCGCGGCATCCGCCAGCGCAAGTTGAATTTGGAGGATCTGCTGCGCAATGCCATAGGGCGGTTGCGTGACGAGGGCAAGCCCGTGCATATCCTGGACGTCGCCTCCGGCCACGGGCGCTATATCCTGGAGGCCCTGGAACAGGGCAAAACCCTGCCCGACTCGATCCTGCTGCGGGACTACAGCCCACTCAATGTGGCTCAGGGCAGCCAGTTGATCGAAGAGAAAGGGCTGGCGGCCACCGCCCGGTTTGTGGAGGCCAACGCCTTCGATCCCGACAGCTATGGCGGCGTGACGCCAAAGCCGACCCTGGGGGTGGTTTCCGGCCTCTATGAGCTCTTTCCCGATAACGACCTGATTCGCGCCTCGCTACAGGGGTTTGCGGCAGCCATCGAACCCGGCGGCTACCTGATCTACACCGGCCAGCCCTGGCATCCGCAACTGGAGATGATCGCCCGCGCCCTGACCAGCCATCGCCAGGGCGAGGCCTGGATCATGCGGCGGCGGACGCAGCAGGAGATGAATCAACTGGTCGAGGCGGCGGGTTTCGCCAAGATCGAACAGCGCATCGATGAATTCGGCATCTTCACCGTATCCCTGGCGCGTCGCAACGCCTTGTGATCAGTCGGAAAGCGAAGCCGCTCCAGTGGCGGGCCGCCCTCTGGCTATTGCTGCTGGGGCCGATCTTTTTCATCAGCTACGGCGGGGCCAATTGGTATGCCGCCCAGCAGGCGCAGGTGGGGTATCTTTTCTTCGAGTGGGAGCGCCAGATCCCCTTCGTGCCCTGGACCATCATCCCTTACTGGTCCATTGACCTCTTTTACGCCCTTTCGCTCTTTATCTGTAGCTTAACCACCGAGCTGAACACCCTGGTTCGGCGTCTCTTGACCGCCCAGGTGATCGCTGTCTGCGCCTTCCTGCTGTTTCCCCTGCAGTTCAGTTTTGAGCGCCCCCAGGCGGATGGTCTCTTCGGCGGACTCTTTGCTGCCCTCTACACCTTCGATCAGCCGTTCAACCAGGCCCCCTCCCTGCACATTGCGCTGCTGGTCATCCTCTGGAAACACTACCAGCTGCATCTGCCGCGCCGCTTTCAACCGCTGCTGCATCTGCTCAGCCTGCTCATCGCCGTCTCGGTGTTGACCACTTACCAGCACCACTTTATCGACATCCCCACCGGTGCGCTGTTGGGCTGGTTCACCGTCTGGCTGTGGCCCCATGCCGATGCGCCCGGGCTGAGCGCCAGCAAAAGGGTTCGAGACCCCAAGGGCAGGCAGATAGCCGCAGCCTACCTGCTGGCAGCGATGGTCATAGGCTGGACAGCCATCAAGGCAGGGGACGGCTTTCTCTGGCTGCTCTGGCCGGCTGTTTCCTTGCTGATGGTCGCCCTCTTTTATGCCATCGTCGGTAGCCAAGGCTTCCAGAAAGGGGCCGATGGGCGGATGTCGATGGCGGCAAAATGGCTGCTGTTTCCCTATCTGATTGCTGCCTGGATCAACTCGCGCCTCTGGACCCGGAAAACCGCGCTCGCCGTGCAGATCGACGACAACCTCTGGCTGGGTCGGTTTCCCTCTCGACAAGAGATCCGCCAGGGCGGCTATGCCAGCGTGATCGACATGAGCGCCGAACTGCCCGCGCCAGGGCGGGTCGACCATTGGCACGCGCTGCCTTCACTGGATCTTCTGGTGCCATCCGCAGCGACACTGCATGCCGCAGCGGAGCTGATCGACAATCAGCGCTCACAGGGCAGGGGGTCGATCCTGGTCGTCTGCGCCCTCGGCTACTCCCGCAGTGCCATGGCCGTAGCGACCTGGTTGCTGCGAACGCAGCGGGCAGAAACGGTCGATGCGGCCATCGAGATCATTCGATCCAAACGGCCAGAGATTGTCCTGGGCGAGCGACACCACCAGCGGTTGCAGGAGCTGCTGGATGCCCGATAAAGATGCCACCTCCATGAGCCTCAGCAGTTGCATCGCACTGCTTGAGCAGCACAAAAAGATCCACGGTCTTTCCCTCCCTGTAACCGTTGTTGCCGTCGCCATCCTGCTGGCCCCTCTGGCGCTGTCCACGTCACCCTCACTGCTCTGGCTGGGCATCACAACCACCATCATCCTGCTCGGACTGGCCGAGATCTGGTTTGCCCTTCGGATTGGGTTCGATCAACAGCTCCTGGCATCGATCAGCGCAGATCCCAGCGACCTGCAACGTCTGGATCAAGCTTTGATTCAATTGAAACTGATGCCATCGTCTAAGGCTGGGCGGGGCTTGGAGGAACGCTTGCAAGGTTGCCTGCGACTGTTGACATGGCAGGGGAGGGTGGTGGTTGGGCAGTTGCTGGTGGCGGTGATTGGTGTGGGATCAGGAGGGGTGATTGGGTGATGCCGATGTTCAGAGAACCGATGGTGAAATGGGCTATGCTTGGTCTGTAGGGGAGAAAGGGGGATCAAATGATGGGAGGCTTGCGGGCCAGTATGGCACTAGACGGAATCGGCCTAGTAAAATTTATCCTATTCGGCCTATTACCCCATTGGCCCGTTCTTACCATTCAATAGTTGAACAAATAAAAGGAAAAATAGAAAGCCACATTATGGTTAGCATATAGACAGACAAGGAGGTTTATATAATGAACACGACACTACAGGACATATTCATATCGAACTATGAAAGCTATAGAAAGCATCATGGGGTCAGCATAGAACAACATCAGGCATCGGAAGCCATCATGACCTGTAGAACCGAAGCGTTGGGGCATGAAGAATGGGTCTGTTTGAACGGAGACCATGTGGAGCAAGAGCCACACTCTTGCCGTCATCGTAGTTGTCCACGCTGTCATGGTGCACAAACGCACCAATGGCTTGAGATGATGCAGGAACGGCTGCTGCCGTGTGATCACTATCATCTGGTCATCACCTTGCCCCATGAGCTGCTTCCTTTGTGGCAATACAACCGACACTGGAGCGTTGATCGGCTATTCAAGGGAGCGGTGGAAACGATCAGTCAACTGTTGTCAGACGAGCGTTACCTGGGCGCGGAAGTCGGCATTATAGCCACACTCCACACCTGGGGCAGGACGCTGAGTGCCCATCCGCATGTGCATCTGTTGGTGACTGGATCTGGATTGAATCGCGGAAAATGCCGACACAGTCGGAAAGACTTTTTGCTGCCGGTTGGTGTGATCAAAGCCAAGTTCAGAGGCAAGTGGCTGAGTTGGTTGAATGCGGCCTACGCCGAGGAAGCAATCAGATTGCCGCCCTCATGGAATGAGGGGGAATGGATTCACCTATTGCGCCAGCTTGCGAGAAAGGAGTGGAATGTGCGGATACAAGGGGCGTATCGCCACGGAAACGGTGTGCTCAACTACCTTTCCCGTTATGTACGCGGAGGCCCGATCAAAGAGAAACGGATCAAAAAGGCGACTGAGGAAGAGGTCGAATTCCAATATCGGGATCATCATGATGGCAAGGACAAGCGGATGCGATTAAAGACCGAGCACTTTATCGAACGCCTGCTATGGCATGTGCCCAACAAAGGGCAACACAATGTGCGCTATTATGGACTTTATTCACCCGGGGCCAGAGAGAAACGGAACAAAATGAGGGCATTGATGGGCGTGGTCAAATCGGATGAAAAGCGAAAAGACGTTGCGGGAAAAGAGCGGAGATGCCCCAAATGTCAGGCCGTGCTATTTCACAGCAGCAGCACACGACGCAAAATTTCCTATATTAAGAGTAAAACTCGTCAGCAAGCGCCTAATGTTCAACAAAACGCTGAACCAGCCCTGGCATTTCCATTCCTCAATATGGGCCCTACCATTCAAACAGGCCCTCCGGCTTTTTTTGGACCACCCTCGGGCTGGTTAGCTTATCGTTATGTGATTTGAAATGGAAACACTTCTAATTAATGTAGATATGGAGCTTTATAGTCTTGAAAGGCTGCAAAGCATTAGTGAGGAACTAAAAGGTAAAGTGTATACACTCTACGAAGGAGAAAGTGGTGAAGGCTATATGTTCTCCGCTGAAGTTAGTACAGGCGGTGGAGTAGATACAATAGAGGAGATTATTAATAAATTCCTAAAACTACTCTCCTCAATAAAAAGCCAAGAACTACTTAGTAAGTGTACGCATAAGGTGTTCAATGTAGGCATAGAAGTAGGCACTGAGCCAAGGTTTTGTGAATTTGTTCTGCCAAATGCTGTAATGAAAAATGCTGCCACATCAGGATTTTCAGTAACTTTCACTGTGTACAGCTATGATCCAGAAAATGAGCTATGAATAAATCACATAACAATTCGGTCAAGTTCGCTCCCTATGGTCGCTGGGACCTCCGCTACGCTCCGGCCCCTTACCGTAGACGTTGAGACTGTCGAATAATCCCCCAAGCCCCTAACCCTGAAGGAAAA